>JALYTR010000070.1 GCA_030854165.1 Pseudomonadota bacterium
CCCTGGGGGAGGGGGACCCCGAAGGGGTGGAGGGGGCTCGCCGCGCCAATGGATGTGCCGCGCTACGCCCCCTCACTTCCGGTTGCAGAAGTCCAAAAACCGCCGCTGGAGTTCCTTGTCCGTCCTGAACACCCCGGTGAACTGGGTGGTGATGGTCGAAACGTGGCGGTGGTTGACGCCTCTCGTGGTCATGCACTGGTGTTCGGCGTCGATCAGCACCGCGACGCCGGCCGGCCGCAGCGAATCGACGATGGCGTCGGCGACTTGCTGGGTCAGGGTCTCCTGGGTCTGCAGGCGGCGGGCGAAGATTTCCACCACCCGCGCCAGCTTGGAGATGCCCACCACCTTGTTGGTCGGCATGTAGGCCACATAGGCCTTGCCCAGGAACGGGGCCATGTGGTGCTCGCAATGGCTCTCCACCTCGATGTCGCGCAGCATGACGATATCGTCATAGCCCTGCACATCCTCGAAGGTGCGGTCGAGCTCCCGCGCCGGATCGGCGTGATAGCCGGCGAACCATTCGTCATAGGCATCGACCACCCGGCGGGGCGTATCGACCACCCCCTCGCGACGCGGATCGTCGCCGGCCCAGGCGATCAGGGTGCGCACCGCCGCCATCGCCTCTTCGCGCGACGGCCTCGCCACCGCGTCCAGGTCGGCCTCGCCGACGCCGGGCCGCTCGCCAGTCAGCGCATCCATTTCAGATTGGTTCTTTCCACGGCCTTGAAAGCGCGCCGCCGCCCCAATGGCTTCGCGGCCGGCCAGTCTCTATATGGGCCGGGGCCACCGCCCCGCAACACTCACCGTAGCCGTGCCCTTTTAGATGACCCTTCGCCTTCACGACACCATGGCCCGCAAGAAGCGGCCTTTCGTTCCGGTCGATCCGGCGCGGGTGACCCTCTATGTGTGCGGCCCGACGGTCTACAACTACGCCCACATCGGCAACGCCCGCCCGGTCGTGGTGTTCGATGTCCTCTTCCGCCTGCTGCGCCGCCTCTATGGCGAGGACCACGTTCTCTACGCCGCCAACGTCACCGACGTGGACGACAAGATCAACGCCAAGGCCGCCGACGAGGGCGTCCCCATCGACACCATCACCGCCCGCTACCTGGACGCCTACCATGCCGACATGTCGGCCCTGGGCGCCCTCACCCCCACCTTCGAGCCCCGCGCCACGAAGACCATGGACGTCATCATCGCCATGATCGGGCGCCTCGTGCGCAACAACGCCGCCTATGCGGCGGAAGGACACGTCCTCTTCAACACCCAGACCTACAGCGACTACGGCAAGCTGTCGGGGCGATCCCTGGACGACATGATCGCCGGGGCCCGCGTCGAGGTCGCCCCTTACAAGCAGCATCCGTCCGACTTCGTGCTGTGGAAGCCGTCGAAACCCGGCGAGCCGGTTTGGGAGAGCCCGTTCGGACCCGGCCGGCCGGGCTGGCATATCGAATGCTCGGCGATGATCGAGGCGACGCTCGGCCTGCCCATCGACATCCACGGCGGCGGCAACGACCTCATCTTCCCCCACCACGAGAACGAGCGGGCCCAGGGCATGTGCGCCGACCATGCGGCGTCCTACGCCCACTACTGGCTGCACAACGGCTTCGTGAACGCCGGATCGCAAAAGATGTCCAAAAGCCTGGGCAATGTGGCGCTGGTCCACAACCTCGTCACCCGCGCCCCCGGCGAGGCCCTGCGCTGGGCCCTGCTCGCCTCCCACTACCGCCAGCCCCTGGCCTGGACCGACGATGTGGTCGACCAGGCGAAGAGCGCTCTCGACACCCTCTACGGCGCCCTGCGCCGGTCGGTCGATGTGCCGGCGGAGGGGGACGAACCGTCCGACGCCTTCATGGACGCCCTCTTCGACGACCTGAACACGCCCAAGGCGAATGCCGAACTCTTTGCCATGGCTCGACGCCTGGAGACCGGAACTCTCGCCGAGCGCGCCAGAGCCAAAGGCGAATTGCTGGCCGCCGGCGCCCTCACTGGCTTTCTTCAGGCCGACCCCGAAGGCTGGTTCCACGGCGGCGCCGACGGGGCCCTCACCGCTCGCATCGACGCCCTGATCGCCGAGCGCGTCGCCGCCCGCACCGCCAGGGACTGGCCCGCCGCCGACCGCCTCCGCGGCGAACTGACCGCCCTCGGCGTCGAGGTCATGGACAGCGCCGATGGCGCCACCTGGAAATTGAAGGAGCGGGCCTGATGCGCGTAAAGATCGAGCATCGCCTGGGCATAGCCGCGCCGGCCGAGGCGATCTGGGCGGCGATCGCCGACATCGCCGCCTGGCCGAGCTGGAATCCTCTCTACCCCAAGGCCGAGGGAGTACTTCGCATCGGCGCCCCGCTCGTCCTCGAGGTGGCGCTACCTGGCCAGAAGAGACGGACCATCCGCCCGACCATCTCCGACTGGGTGCCCAACGAACAGATCCTGTGGAAACTTTCGCTGCTGGGCGGTCTGGTGAAATCCATCCGCTATCTGGAGATCGAGCAACTGACCGAAAGCGGCTGCATCTTCTCAAACGGCGAGATGTTCGACGGCCCCCTCGGCCCCACGATCGCGCGGCGCATGCGCGCCCCCATCCGCGCCGGCTTCGCGGCCATGGGCGAGGCGGTCAAGGCGCGGACCTTGGCGACGTGGCGGGGCGGCGAGATCGGCCCTACCTAGAACGCCATGATCGACGACCTCTATTCCGGCCAGATCCTCACCCTCGCGGCCAACATGCCTCGGGCCGGGCGGCTGGCCGCGCCGGACGGTTCGGCCGAAAAGGTCGCCAGGCTATGCGGCAGCCGGGTCGTCGTCGATGTGGCCTTGGAGGGGGACCGGGTCGTGGACTTCGCCCAGGAGGTCAAGGCTTGCGCCCTGGGCCAGGCCGCCGCCGCCGTTTTGGGGGCGAAGGTCATCGGCGCGAGCGTCCCGGAAATCGAAATGGCGCGGGACGCTTTTCGTGCTATGTTGAAGACGGGCGGCCCCGCGCCCACGGGACGCTTCGGTGACCTTTCCATGCTCGAACCGGTGAAAGACTACCCGCCCCGCCACGCTTCGACGCTCCTCGCGTTCGAGGCGACCGTGGAGGCGTGCCGACGCGCCCTGGCGGGCGCCGCGCCTCGAACTAGCCGCGCCGGCGTGGCTTGAGCGGACCCTTTTCCGCCCTCCCAGCCGGCATGAATCTCTACCAGGGCGTTATCAGACTAGGCCATCGCGCCTACAAGCTGACGCTGTCGCCGTGGATCGGGCGCCAATGCCGCTTCCTGCCGACCTGTTCGGACTATGCGGCCCAGGCCCTGATCGACCACGGACCCCTGCGCGGCGGCGCGCTGGCCGCCTGGCGGATCCTGCGCTGCCACCCTTTTGGCGGATCGGGCTATGACCCGGTTCCCCCCAGAAAGCCTTAAGAGACCATGATCGACCTGACATTCCCCGACGGCCAGTCCCGCGCCTTTCCAGATGGCGTCACGGGCCGCGACGTCGCCGCCGCCATCTCCCCATCGCTCGCCAAGAAGGCTCTGCTCGTCAAGCTGGAGGGGCGCCTGCTCGACCTCGCCCATCCACTGGAGCGCGGCGGCGCGATCGAGATCGTCACCCGCGACTCCCCCGAGGCCCTGGAGGTGATCCGCCACGACACGGCCCACGTCCTGGCCGAGGCGGTGCAGGAACTCTTCCCCGGAACCCAGGTGACCATCGGTCCGAACGTCGAGGACGGCTTCTACTACGACTTCGCCCGCGACGAGCCCTTCTCCCTGGACGACTTTCCGGCCATCGAGGCGCGGATGCGCCAGATCGTCGGTCGCGACGAGGCCATCTCTCGCGAGGAGTGGGATCGGGACGACGCCATCGCCCACTTCGAGGCCATCGGCGAGGGCTACAAGGCCCAGATCATCCGCGATATCCCCGCGGACCAGGCGATCAGCGTCTATCGCCAGGGCGCCTGGAAGGATCTGTGCCGAGGTCCTCACTTGCCCTCCACGCGCCATGTCGGCGGAGCGTTCAAACTCACCAAGCTGGCTGGGGCCTATTGGCGCGGCGATCAGGCCAACGCCCAGCTCCAGCGCATCTACGGCACGGCATGGGCGTCCGACGCCGATCTGGCGTCCTACTTGAAGCGCGTCGAGGAGGCCGAAAAGCGCGACCATCGCAAGCTCGGCGCGGCGATGGATCTCTTCCATATCCAGGAGGAGGGGCGGGGCATGATCTTCTGGCATCCCAAGGGCTGGACCCTCTACCGCACCCTGTTGGCCTATGTCCGCCGGCGCATCGAGACGGCCGGCTACGTCGAGGTCAAGACGCCGCAGATTCTCGACAAGTCGCTTTGGGAGCGGTCGGGCCACTGGGAGAAATTCCGCGCCGACATGTTCGCCTGCGAGGACGACGCGGGCGAGGTGATGGCCGTCAAGCCGATGAACTGCCCCGGCCACATCCAGATCTTCAATCACGGCCAGCGGTCCTACCGTGAACTGCCGATCCGCATGGCCGAGTTCGACGGCCTGCACCGCAACGAGGGCTCCGGCTCGATGCTGGGGCTTCTGCGCGTCCGCGGCATGGCCCAGGACGACGGTCACATCTTCTGCGCCGAAGACCAGATCGAGGCCGAATCTAAGGCCTTCGTGGAGCTGCTGAAGATGGTTTACGCCGACCTCGAGGTGGAACTGCACGCCGTCAAGCTCGCCCTGCGCCCCGACCGGCGGTTCGGCACGGACGATCAGTGGACCGTCGCCGAGGATACCCTCCAGCGCGCAGCCCGCGCCGCCGGCGTCGAGGTCGAGCGGATCGCCGGCGAAGGCGCCTTCTACGGCCCCAAGCTGGAGTTCCATCTGCGCGACGCCATCGGCCGCACCTGGCAATGCGGCACCTTGCAGCTCGACTATGTGCTGCCGGCGCGTCTGGACGCCAGCTACATCGGCGAGGACGGTCAGAAGCATCGCCCGGTCATGCTGCACCGCGCCATCCTGGGCACTCTGGAGCGGTTCATCGGTGTGCTGATCGAACACCACGCCGGGGCCTTTCCCCTGTGGCTTGCTCCCGTGCAGGTCGTGGTCGCCACTATCACCTCGGATGCCGATCCGTGGGCTGAAAAGGCTGCCGCCGCCCTGCGCCGCGCCGGCCTGCGCGTGGAGACCGATCTGCGCAATGAAAAGGTCGGCTACAAGGTGCGCGAACACGCCCTGGCCAAGGTCCCGGTCCTGGCCGTCGTCGGTCGACGCGAAGCCGAGGAAGGCAAGCTCGCCCTGCGCCGTCTCGGCTCGGATCGTCAGGAGGTGCTTAGCCTGACGGACGCGGTCGCGGCGCTCACCCTCGAAGCCACCCCGCCCGATTTGCGGGGCTAGGCTTCGTCCGGGCGCGCCACCACGACCACCCCTTCGGCCACCCGCACCTCCGGAACCCCAGCCTTGGTGAACGGCGCCCACCAGCTTGGGGCCCCGTCAGCCGGATCGATCTCCAGAAGGTCGCCGGCCCCAAAATTGTGCACGGACTTGACGGTTCCCAAAGGTTCGCCGTCCGGCGACGTCGCTGCCAGGTTGATCAGGTCGGCGAGATAGAACTCGTCTTCCTCCGGATCCGGCAGGATCGCCCGATCGATATAAAGGCCAAGCCCGCGCAAGGCCGTGGCCTCGTCGCGGCTTTCGACCCCTGTGGCCCAGGCGATCAGCGCTCCCTTGACCGCCCGCCCGCCGGTGAGCGTCAATCCGATCGATCCGTCCTCTCGCTTCAAGGCGCCATAGGCGAGCAAGGTGGCCGGATCGTCCGTAAACGCCGCGATCCTCACCTCGCCCCGGACCCCGAACGCACCGGCGACCCGGCCGACCAGGATGAGGCGGGAGGTCACGCGCGCGTCCTCAGGCGTTTTCGGCGGGTGTCTCTTCGGCAGGTGCCTGAACGGGCTCGGCTTCGGTGACCGGCGGTCCTTCGGCGGCGACCTCGGCAACGGTCTCCGGTTCAGGCGCGGCGGGCGCCTCGGCGACGGCCTCGGTCGAGGCCGCCTCGGCGACCGGTTCCACGACCTCGGTCTCGGCCGACGACTCGGGCGCGGCCGCGGTCTCCGCCGCCGCCTCGGCCGCCATGGGCTCGACCACGGCCTCCTCGACCGCCGCTTTTTCGGCCGCCGCTTCTTCGACTACGGGTTCCGGGGCCGGCGGCGGGGCGGCGGCCAGGGCGGCGGCGCGCTCTTCGCGTTCCTTGACCCGTTCCTTGGCCTTGGCGTGGGGCTCGCCCTTCTTCAGATTGGTCCCGTGTTCCCATTTGGCCAGGCCCTGGGTAGAGAGGAACCGCGCCACCCGATCGGTCGGCTGGGCGCCCTTGCCAAGCCACTCGGTAATCCGCTCGCCCTTCAGGACAAGCCGCTGGGCGTCGTCCTTTTTCAGGAGGGGATTGTAGCTGCCGACCTTCTCGATGAAGCGGCCGTCGCGGGGCGAATGGCTGTCGGCCACCACGATCGAATAATAGGGACGCTTTTTGGCGCCGCCGCGGGCGAGGCGAATTTTCAACATCTTGGGTTTGGTCCTTGGAATAAAGGTTTCAGGGTTTCTTGAACGGATTGAAGCCGGAAGGCAGGCCGCCCAGGCCGGGGAGGGCGGGGGCCCCTCCCAATCCAGGCAGGCCCGGAGACGCGACCCCGGCGCTCGCCGCGCGGCCTCCGCCCATGGTTTTGAGCCGATCGAGGCCGCCGCCGCCGCCCATCAAGGCGCCCAGCCGCGCGAAGCCCTTGCCGCCGCCCTTGGCCATCATCTTGAAGGCGTCCTGCATCTGGCGATGCTGTTTGAGCAGGCGGTTGATCTCGGCCACCTCCACGCCGGCCCCGGCGGCGATCCGCCGCTTTCGCGAGGCCTGGAGAATATCGGGCTTCTTGCGTTCCTTGGTCGTCATCGAGCCGATGATCGCCCGCTGGCGCCGAAGCATGCCGTCGCTGACTCCAGATTGCGCGATCTGTTTCTTCACCTTCTGGACGCCGGGCAGCAGGCCCATCAGCCCGTCCATGCCGCCCATCCGCTCCATCTGGGCCAGTTGCTCGCTCATGTCCTCCAGGTCGAACTGGCCCTTGGCGAGCTTGCGCGCCATGACCTCGGCCTTGGCCTGATCGAAATCGGCGGCGGCCTTCTCCACCAGGGCGACGATGTCGCCGCGCCCCAGGATCCGCCCCGCCACCCGCCGCGCGTCGAACACGTCCAGGGCGTCGATCTTCTCGCCCGTCCCCAGGAACTTGATCGGCAGGCCGGTCACCGCCCGCATGGAAAGCGCCGCCCCGCCGCGCGCGTCCCCGTCGGCCCGGGTCAAAACGAGGCCGGTGAGCGGCAGGCGCTCGTGGAAGGCCTTGGCGGTGCGCACCGCGTCCTGGCCGGTCAGGGCGTCGGCCACCAGCAGGGTCTCGGCCGGCGAAGAGATTCTGGCGATCTCGGCCGCCTCGCTCATCATCGCTTCATCGAGCGTGGTGCGCCCGGCGGTGTCGAGGATCAGCACGTCGAAACCGCCCAGCTTCGCCGCCGAAAGGGCGCGCCGGGCAATATCGGCCGGCGCCTGGCCGGGCAGGATCGGCAAGGTATCGACGCCCGCCTCCTTGCCCAGAATCGCCAGCTGCTCCATGGCCGCCGGCCGACGCACGTCCAACGAAGCCATGATCACCCGCTTGCGCTCGGCTTTCGAGAGCCGCAGGGCCAGCTTGGCCGACAGGGTGGTCTTGCCCGAGCCCTGCAGCCCGGCCACCAGGATCACCGTCGGCGGGTTGAGGGCCAGATGCAGGGGCTCTGCCTCGCCGCCTCCGCCCAGCATTTCCACCAGGCCGTCATGGACGATCTTGACCACCTGATCAGCCGGCTTGACTGAGCGGATCACCGCCTCGCCGGCCGCTTCGACCCTCGCCTTGTCGATGAAGGCCCGCACCACCGGCAGGGCGACGTCGGCCTCCAGCAGCGCCACGCGCACCTCATGCATGGCCTCGTCGATGTCCTTGGTGGTGAGGACGCCGCGGCCCGACAGCGCGTCGAACACGCCGGAGAGCCGCTCTGTCAGTCCATCGAACATCCAGCTTCCTTGTTACCGCGCGCAACGACCGAAGCCCCCGTGCGCGATCACGCGGACGGGGGTTCCCCGCCGCCCTCGTCCCTTGGTCTATGAAGGGGGTCGTGGCGGTGGAGGCGCGAGGCTGATGCTGCGCCGGAAGACCTAAGCTTATGGCCCAGGTGGACAGGGCCGGTCAAGGATGGCTTAGGATGCGGCGATGGAACGGCGCGCCTTGCAGATCGCCATCGCCCTGGCCGCCTGCGTTCCGGTGGGCGGTGGCCTGAAGGGCGCGTGGCTGGGCGCGCGGGGCTTCGGCGCTTGGCCAGGCGGCGCGGCCGACAGCCATTTTCGCTATCTCTCCGGCCTGCTGCTGGCCATCGGGCTTGCCTACTGGGCCTGCATCCCCGCCGTCGAGCGGCGCGGCCCCCTCATCCGCGCCCTCACCGCCATCGTCGTGGCCGGCGGCCTTGCCCGCCTCGCCGGGTGGATGTTGTTGGCCGGCGACCCCGGCTCCATGCGCTGGGCTCTGGTCATGGAGCTCGGTGTCGCGCCGGCGATCTGCCTTTGGCAGACGCGAGTGGCCGCGCCGCGTGCTACAATTTGAAAGTCAGGTCCGCCCGCTTTCAATCGGAGGGCGTCGTCCGGCAGGTGAGCGACCGGTCATGCAACCGGCACGTCGCCGCGACGGCGTCGGTCAGGTCGTGGAAGGCCCCGACCCAGTCGGCGCCCTTCCGGTCGAACACGAAATAGCCGAACC
>JALYTR010000436.1 GCA_030854165.1 Pseudomonadota bacterium
CGACGTCCTGGACGAAGCCCGGTTCTTTCTCGGCCTGCCGCGACCCGAACGCGAGCCCGAACCTTTCCAACGCCACCCCTCGGCTCCGATAGGTTCACCCGAATCTGCCCGCCGTCTGTTCGCCATGGCGCGCCCAATTGAGGGCACGATCGCGCAGACCTATTTGCGCAAGCGCGGCATAACGGCTTTGCACGACACCGCCGCCTTAAGATTCCACCCCCGCTGCTACTATCGCCCTGATCGCGACTCTCCGACGCAGATGTGGCCGGCGCTCATCGCCGCCGTCACCGACCTTCGCGGTCACATCACAGGCGTGCATCGCACCTGGCTGGACCCATCCGGCAAGGACAAGGCGCCTATCGACACCCCCAGGCGCGCCATGGGCCATCTCCTCGGGAACGGGGTCCGATTCGGTGTGGCGACGGACGCCCTGGCGGCCGGCGAAGGCATCGAGACCATGCTCTCGCTGCGATGCATGCTCCCGACCCTCCCCATGGTCGCCGCCCTTTCGGCCGCTCACCTCGCCGCCCTCCTTTTCCCATCTGACCTTCATCGCCTCTACATCGCGCGCGACGATGACCCGGCCGGCGACGCCGCCGTGGCGACCTTGATCGAACGGGCCGACGCGGTCGGGATCGAAGCGCTCTCGCTCAATCCGACCCTCGGCGACTTCAACGAGGACCTCCGCCGCCTCGGCGTCGATCATCTTTGGGCGGCCCTTCGCGCGCAGCTCGCCCCGGACGACGTGGCCAGATTCACCAGGTCGCCGAGGATGGCCGAGACGGGAAGGCGATCCCCGCGAGGCATCGCCGGTCTCGATGTCGCGGCGGGTCGAGGGTGATCTTCTCCTTGCCGGAAAGGGCCGCGTCCACGGCCTTCTAGAGGGCGATCAGACGGCGGGCGCCCTTGAACCCGCAACGGCGGGCGGCGACTATTTTCCGCCGCGCTTGGATTCCCCATCCATCGCTAGCGCGATGAGTCTCCAAGGCCATGGCGCTTTGCATCGCGAGGCAAAATAGCCGCCGCCCGCCGTCCTCCGCTCCGCTCCGGCCGCTGTCGCTCCGCGCGGCGGTGCGGAACCGAAGGCCGCGCGCCAAGAGGATCGCCACGAAGGCCGCGATGGTCGCGGCCCTACCGATCAAGGAAGACCCCCATGGCGACCCACCACCACGATACCGACTTCGAGCCCCCGCACGCCTCCTCTCCCACCGATCACATCCTCAGCGAACTCGCACTCCATGGCCACCGCCGGTCACCAGACGATCCCGACACCCGGCCCCTCCCGCAGATCGACGCCGCCGGCGCCGCCGTGGCCGACATCTTCGACGCTCTGGTCTCTACCTTGATCGACACGCGCCTCGAACCTGACCTGGGCGAACTCCTGTGGTCAGCGGTCAACCTCTTCCACCGCGCCGCCGACCGGGTGCAACGCAAGCTCGACGACAACGAACAGGCCCAGAAGGCGAGCCAGCGGGAACAGGATGGCTCCGAGGTCCGCTCGGTCGAACTCGAACGGCTCCTGGAAGAGGGCCTCACCCTCATCGATCGCCGCGAGACCCTGGAATTCCTTCGCGACCAGGCCGCCGACCAGTTCGAACACCACACCGGATCGGCGTGGCGACCGCGCGCCGGGTCGATGGTCAACCATCGCGCCCTAACCTCGGCGGTGATCGACAGCCGCGACTTCCTCGCCGCCAAACGACGCGCCGAAACGACGGTGCTCATGCCCCCCGGCGCCAAGATCGCCTTCACCGGCGGCCTCGACTTCAACGACCACCGCGCCATCTGGGATCGGCTCGACAAGGTCCTCGCCAAACATCCGGACCTGGTGCTGCTGCATGGCGGCAGCCCCCGCGGCGCCGAACGCATCGCCGCCTGCTGGGCCGATAGCCGCAAGGTTCCCCAGATCGCCTTCAAGCCCGACTGGACCCGACACGCCAAGGCCGCCCCCTTCAAGCGCAACGACCAATTGCTGAACGTCCTTCCCATCGGGGTCATCGCCTTCCCGGGCTCGGGTATCTCGGCGAACCTCGCCGACAAGGCCAAGGCGCTCGGCATTCCGGTGTGGAAATTCGGCGAGGGCGGCGCGTGAGCGCCGCCATGTGTCATAAAGGACATTGGACTAAACCGCTCCGTGGTATTTTGGCGGCGTGATCGATGTCGGCGGTTTCTGCCTGCTGAAGCGGGTGAGCCGTTGACCCTCCACCCTATCCTCCGACGGGCTCGATTGCGGGATCATGAAGCCGCGCACCGACGCGCGCTTCATCCCGCAAAGGAGCCATCGATGACCCCGCTTCGGCGCCGCATGATCGAGGACATGCAGCTTCGCAACCTCTCACCTCATACCCAACGCGCCTACCTCCAGCAGATTTCCCTGTTCGCGCGCCACTTCGGCAAGTCCCCCCGAGGTAATGGGTCGGGACGACATCCGAGCCTATCAACTCCATTTGGCGCGGGACAGGCGCCTGGCCGCCAGTTCGATCCTGGTCGCCGTGTCCGCCATCCGGTTTCTCTACAAAATCACGCTCAAGCGGACCTGGGATGTCGGGGTGCGAGGTCGCGATCGAACGATCGAATCAATCCTGAA
>JALYTR010000071.1:0-3730 GCA_030854165.1 Pseudomonadota bacterium
GGCCATCAGGCCGCGCGCCTGGTCGGGATCGGCGGCCAGGTGCAGGTAGGTGAAGAGGATGTGGCGGGGCTTCAAGCGGGCGATCTCGACGGCTTGCGGCTCCTTGACCTTGACGATCATCTCGGCCGCTTCGAACACCGCGTCGGCGTCCGGGAGGATCTGGGCGCCCACGTCGACGAAGGCCTGGTCGGCCAGGCCGATGCCCGCCCCGGCGCCGGCCTCGACGAACACCTCATGGCCCTCGCGGACAAGGCGCTGGACGACGCCCGGCGTCGCGCCGATGCGAAATTCGAGGGTCTTGATTTCCGCGGGTATGCCGACGCGCATGGGTGTTCCGCCTCGCTGGTGTGATCTCAAGGCGGCCCTTAGCATGCGATGGCGCCTAAAACCGAGTCTTCCTTGACGGGCCAAGGGCGGGAGATGCGGATCGGCGCTTGAGGCAATCGTGACGCTCGCGCCCCCTCCACCCCTTCGGGGTCTCCCTCCCCCATGAAGAGACATGGGGGAGGATCGAGGCGCCCTAGGCGACAGCGTGTTAGACGTTCGGACGAAGGCGCGGCTCCTCGACCCGAAAGGCGAGGACGAGAAGGGCGGTGGCCAGCAGGGCGATGGAGAGGGCGAACAGCGCCTCGTAGCCGGCGGTGGCGGCGATGAGGCCGCCGGCCAGGGGGCCGACGGTCGCCATGACGCCCTGGGCGGTGGTGGTGAGGGCCAGACGCATGGCCATGTCGTCGCGCTCGCCGAATTCCAGAACCATGGTCTGGGAACTCATCAGGAAACCGGACTGGGCGGCGCCCAGGCCAAAGAAGGCGATGAAGATCAGACCGGGGACGCCGATCGCCAGATGCAGGCCGGGGGCGGCCATGAGCAGGGCTGTGGCGGCGATCCACACGACGAGCGATCCGATGAAGGTCGAGCGGAAGCCGAAGCGGTCGCCGGCCAGGCCCCAGATCAGGTTGGTCGCGGTGTCGGCGCCCAGGAAGGCCAGGGAGACGAGGCCCAGATTCTGGCCGTTCAGAGCCATCGAATGGCCGGCGTAGAGGATGTAGAAGGGCGCGGCGACGCGTCCGGCCACGGCCAGGGTCTGGGCGATCAGGAAGAACATGAAGCCGCGATCGGCGCGAATCAGGGCCGGAAACTCCCGCACCCGATCGATCACCCGGCTCTTGGCGCGGACGGTCGGCGGCACGGGCTCGCGCATCAAGAGGCGCAGGGCGGTGAGACCCAGGCTGGTGAGCACGAAGGCCAGAAGGAAGGTCGTCCCATAGCCGTTGCCGAACACGTTGCGCTGGATAAGGTAGTGGCCGGCGAACCAGGCGAGACCCGCGGCGATCGCCCCGCCGGTGACGTTGCGCAGGGCCTGCAGGCGGCCGCGCCTCGCGATCGGGATGACCTTGGCCAGAAGAAGCTGAAAGGCCACCGCCTGCGGGCCGGAGAACAGGCCGAGCAGGAAGAGGAAGATCAGGATGGCGATGAGCAGCGGATAGCCGTGCAGGATGAAGCCGGCCACCGCGACGCCGAGGATCTGCACGCGCATCAGCGTGCCCATCAGCATGGCCACCGGCAGGACGCGGCGGCGGTGCTCGATCTGGGTCGCACCGATCACCGGCGAGACCACCCCGCCGAGCTGCTGCAGCGATTGGCCCAGGCCGACGATGAAGTCCGAGCCGGAGAGCAGATGCAGGTAGGCCGGCAGGAAGGTCGGGGCGTTAAAGAGACGAAAGCCGGTCATGCCCAGCATTCCGTGCAGGAAGTGGCCGGCGAAGTTGCGGGGAAGGTTCTTCCACACGAACCGCTCGTAGGCGGCCTCGGCGTCGGCCAGGGAGGGCGGCGGCGGGGCGGCGGGCGAAGGCTGCGGCACGAACCACGCTCCTTTCGATGGCGCGTGGTATCAGGATTCCCGGATAGGGGAACGCCGGGCGGCCTTTCCAGGCGCCGCGCCATAAAATTGTCGGCGCGATTGACCTGGCGGAAAAAACGCTGGCCCGTGGCGTTTCCTTGAGAAGGCACCCAGGGCCCATTCATGCCAAACGCACACCTCGTCCCGATCGCCATCGGCCTGTCCATCTTCGCAACCGCGGCGGCCGGCGCCCGCGCCGCGGCGAGCGGAGACTTCGCCGGTCTCGTCGATATCGGCGGCGGGCGCGGGATGTATCTAGAATGCCGCGGCGCCGGGTCGCCGAGGGAAGGGCGCCGACGGTCTTCTCCGGCGTCGCCAAGGTCACCCGGGTCTGCGCCTACGATCGCCCGGGAACGCCGGTCGGAGAGCGGCCGAGCGGCAGCGACCCGGCGCCGCAACCGACCACGGCGGCGGACGCGGCCCGCGACTTGCACGCCCTGCTCGGCGCGGCGCGCGAACCCGCTCCCTATGTCCTCGTCGGCCACTCCTACGGCGGCCTGATCGCCAAACTCTACGCCCGAACCTATCCGCGCGAGGCCGCCGGTCTGGTGCTCGTCGATGCGCTCAGCGAAGGGCTGCGGGAGGCGGAAACGCCGAAGCAGTGGGCGACCCAACGCGTTCTGATGGAAGGCGACACAAGGGCGAGCTTGGCCCTCTATCCGGCGCTGGAGCGGATCGACCCGGACCGCAGCTTCGATCAGGTCCTCGCCGCGCCGCCCCTGAAGCCCCTTCCCCTGGTCGTTCTCTCCGCCGACCGGCCCTGGGGGCCGCAGGTCCCGGCCCTGATCGCCAACGGGACCCTGCCGGCCGACGTTCCGGCCGATTTCGGCTACGTCACCGACGCCGCGCAAAAAAAGGCGCAGGATCGCCTGGCGGCCCTCGTTCCGGGCGCCAGGCACATCACCCATACGGCGAGCGGCCATGAGATCCACAAGGAGCAACCGGCGCTGGTGACCGCCGCGATCGTCGATGTCGTGGGCGCGGTGCGAGCCGGGAGGACGAGCCTCGCTCCTTGAAGGGGCCCGAGAGGCGTCGCGCCGAGGGGACGAAAGCCCATGAGGGCGTTCAAGGCGGCTCGTGACCGTCACCATCTATGCTCCGGGCGAGGATCAGCTCGGCGCGGAGGCGGTGAATGGTATCATGTCAATGGATTTCGCTCGGCGGCCCGGCGAGTTTGGCATCAAGGGGACGAAGGCCTATCCTCAAGCGCATGAACACCGACCTGCTGTCCCGCGTGACCGTCCGGCCCGAGCAATGTCACGGCCGGCCCTGCATCCGCGGGATGCGCATCCGCGTGGTCGATATCCTGGAAATGCTGGCCGGCGGCGCCGGCGAGGCCGAGATTCTCGCCGATTTTCCCGATCTCCAACCGGACGACATCCGCGCCTGCCTCGCCTACGCCGTGGCTCAACTGGGCCATCCCGTGGTCATGGCGGCGGAATAGCGGTTTGCGATTCATCGTCGATGCTCAGTTGCCGCCCGCCCTGGCCGAGTGGCTTCGCGAACGCGGCCATCAGGCGGCCGCCTGTCGCGACCTTGGGCTTCGCGACGCCGATGACCGATCGATCTGGGAGCGGGCCGGCAGCGACCGCGCGATCATCATCACCAAGGACGAGGATTTCGCCATCCTGGCGGGGTCGGACCGGCAAGGTCGCCAGGTTCTCTGGGTGCGTACGGGAAACCTGGTAAACCGGGTGTTGCTGGCGCAATTCGCTCGCGCCTGGCCGCAGGTCGAGGGCCATCTTCTCGCCGGCGTCGCGGTGGTGGAGCTACGCTGAAACTTCCTCACCAAAGAGGGGTTCGCGTCATACTGGTGGAGGTGAACTCGAC
>JALYTR010000071.1:3740-8718 GCA_030854165.1 Pseudomonadota bacterium
TCGATGCATTCCGCAGACGGGGGAACGCGCGGGTCTCTGGCGGTCGCCGTTATCACGCAATTGGACGAAACTCCATTTTAGCCACGAACCCCACCAACCTCACGAACAACGCAACGCGCCCGGCGCTGGGCCTGGGCGATCCCGGAAAATCGCGCGAGTTCGTGGAGTTCGCGCCGTTCGTGGTTCTGTTTTTTGGCCTTTGGCAGCGGCTGATTTCATCGCCTTGCTCAAAGGGTCGTCCCAGGCCCGGTCTTCTTCCTTGTCCCAGACGGCAATAAGCGCGGTGGTCTGAGCCTCGACGAGGTCGCGCCGCCGCGCCCGATCTCCGCGTTCGCCCAAGAAACCCACGAAATCGAGCACTTCCCGCGCCAACGGCTCGGGCATCGTCTTCACTCGTTCATAGACCAGGTCGGCGATCGTCATCGTGGAACTCCGCGCGGAGGACGATTGGAACGGATGCAGCATAGCCCGCGAGCCGACCGCGCGCCGCATCGCGGCGATCTCTCGCGCTCGCCCCCATGCGGATTGGGTATCGTGTCGATGAATTCTCAACACCCTGGAAAAAAACGGCGCGGCCGGGACCCCGATAGGGATTTCAGCCCCGCGGCGGGGGCGCCCGAGGGCGGCGCAAAAGCGAGACCGGAGAGCCCTGATAGGTCGCGCGGGCAAATTCGACATAGCCACACTTGGCGCCCACGCGCAGGGAAGCGGCGTTTTCCGGACTGATCATGCAGACCGTGCTTTCCGCGTCGAGATGGGCGTCCGCCCAGGCCATCGCCGCGAGCGCGGCCTCGGTGGCGTAGTCCAGGCCATGAGCCCACGGCCCCAGCACCCATCCCGCTTCCGGCGCGTCGCCAAAGGCCGGCGTCAGATCGCGTTCAAAGGCGCCGAACCCGACTTCGCCGACGAAACGGCCCGTGCTTCGCTCGCGCACCACCCAGAAGCCGTATTCCAGGAGGGCCCAGTTCCCCGCGTGGCGCAGCAGGCGCGCCCACGATTCGGCCCGCGTCGAGGGCGCGCCGGTGGTGTAGCGCGCCACCCCCGGATCGGCCCACATTTCGGCGCTTTCGTCGAAGTCGGCGAGGGTGTGTGGCTCGAGGGCGAGACGGGCGGTGCGCGGACTGGGCTTCACGGTGCCTCCGCCAGAACCGGCCGCCACTTGGAATTGGATAGATCGGTGACCACGCGTTGGCCCTATCGGGATTGTGTATCCTGTCGAGGAATTCTCCCGCAACCAACGGGCGTTTCCAAGGGGTTGACGACAATACGGCAATGCCGTAGGCTCCGGCGTGGAAATCGAGTTCGACGAGGCGAAGGACGCGAGCAACCTCCGCAAGCATGGCGTCTCTCTGGCGCTTGCGGGAGCGCTCCTGGCCAATCCGATCGGCGAAGTGATCGATGATCGATACGACTATGGTGAGACCCGATTGAACACTTTTGGCCTGGTGGAGGGGCGCCTGTTCGTCTGCACGTCCGCGCTTCGCGAGCGGACGCGCCGCATTATCTCGGTGCGCAAGGCCAACCGGCGGGAGCAACGCGCATGGCTATCGTGAAAGTCACACCGGCGATGGTCGCCCGGGCGATCGCGCAAACCGATTGGGCCGCGATCGACGCGAAGACCGACGAGGAAATCGCCCGGGCGGTCGAGGGCGATCCGGACGCGGCGCCGATCCTGACCGCGGCGGGGACAGCCTCGGCCATCGCGCGCACGGTACGCAAGCGCCTGGGCCTTTCGCAGACGGAATTCGCGTCCCGCTTCCACCTTCCGGTCGGCACGCTACGGGACTGGGAGCAGAACCGCCGCCGCCCCGACGCGCCGGCCCTCGCCTATCTGCGCGTCATCGCCCGCGAACCGGAGGTGGTGGCGCGCGCTCTGGAGCCGACTTGAAGGCGGCGGCGACGGTGAAAAGTATCAGGTCGGCGATCGTTATCGTGGAACTCCGCGTGGATTTCGATTGGAATGGATGGAGCATAGGCGGCGAGGCGACCGCGCGCCAAATCGCGCCGAGGGCTCGCATCGACCCTGTGGGGATTGGAGATCCTGGCGATGAATTCCCGCAATTATTGTCCATCCTCCCCGCGATCGTGTAGCTTCGAACCATGACAAAGCTCGCCCGCCCCAAACAACCGACGGCCCGTTCGCGGGTGGTGGGCCAACGCACCTTCGCCGCCATCACCGCCGTGGAAGGCTTGCGGCTGGCCGGCGACAGCCGCCGGCGGGTGGCGGCGCTCATCGCCAGCGGCCTTTCGCCAGAACGGCGGCGCGTCGAGGTGATGAAGGCTTATGGAAGCGCCCAAGGCGGCTCGTGACGCGGCGACATACGCGCCTCATGACGATCCCTACAGCTATCCCGGCGGCGGC
This sequence comes from Pseudomonadota bacterium, assembly GCA_030854165.1. Lineage (GTDB taxonomy): Bacteria > Pseudomonadota > Alphaproteobacteria > Caulobacterales > Caulobacteraceae > Acaudatibacter. Next base: position 6,103 of record JALYTR010000071.1, read on the forward strand.
TGCCTGAGGAATAGACCCGGGCTGCGCGATCCCGGTCTGCTCGAAGCGTTCGAACTCGAAATGTCGAGCCTGCGCGCCGAGGAGCCGTTGCCGCTCGGACGCTTCGGGCCGGCCCACTATCGCGCCGTGCACCGTCATCTTTTCCAGGATGTCTATGCCTGGGCGGGACGATACCGAACCGTCAGAATCGCCAAGGAAGGAAACTGGTTCTGTTTTCCGGAAAACATCGCCGTCCAGATGAACGCGCTCTTCGCCAAGGTTCGCGCGTCGGCCTTCACGGCGGGCGCCGACGCGGAATCCTTCGTCGCCGCCGCGACGGACTTCCTGGCCGAACTCAACGCCATCCACCCGTTCCGAGAAGGAAACGGGCGCGCGCAGTTGGTGTTTTTCCACCTCCTGGCCGCGCGGGCCGGTCACCCCGTGCGACTGGAGATTATCCGGCGCGAGACGTTCATGCCGGCCATGATCGCCAGTTTTCGAGGCGACCTGAAGCCGCTGATCGGCGAACTGCGCAGGCTGCTTGGTTGAGGCGGTGGACCGTCGCGACTCTTCGGCGAAGACGCGCGATTGGCTGGTGTGGAAAGAGGATCAGCGGCGGCTCACGTTGACTCAAGGGTCATCCCAGACCCGGTCTTCTTCGCTATCCCAGATGGCGGTCAGCGCGGTGGTCTGGGCCTCGGCGAGGTCGCGCCGCCGCGCCCGATCCTCGCGCTCGCCCAGAAAACCGACAAAATCGAGCACCTCCCGCGCCAACGGCTCGGGCATCGTCTTCACCCGCTCATAGACCAGATCGGCGATCATCATCGTGGAACTCCGCGCGGAGATCGATTGGAATGAATGAAGCATAGTCCGCGAGCCGCCCGCGCGCCATATCGCGGCGTGGCCTCGCGTCGCCGCTACGGTGGATGGGTATGGTGTCGATGAATTCCTATGAATTCCAAGCTATCTATTGGGGGAGGAACACCAAAATGGATTTTTCCGACGACCGGTGGGTTGGCCTTCTTGGCGGCTATCGAACGCCATACGACCCGCGCCCGACCCTAAGCGAACTCTTTAAATGTCCTGGGTCGGGTATGGCTTGGATCGCGCTTTGGGAGGAGCTTCATCACCAAGGTGACGTTGGGGTTGCATCATATGCTGCTGTTCCGGCGATCGCCCAAATAGCCAGGGCAGACAGTGCGGGCGATTGGAATCCCTATGCCTTGGCCGCGACGATTGAGGAGGCTAGGTGGTCGCCGTCGAATCCCGACCTCCCAGCTTGGCTAACGCCCGCCTATGAAGAAGCCTGGGTTGTTCTTTTCGATTGTGCTTTGAGTTTGCTCCAACACACGAAGAGCGAAAACGCGATCGCTAGCGCCATCTCCGTGATCGCAATCCACAAGGGACAGCGAAATCTGGCCCGACTTTCACTCTTGACCGAGGACGAACGCGCCGAGACGTTAGCGACCGCAGGCTGGGGCTAACAGCCGCTCTCCGCCCGAAACCGGCTTCCAGAACGTCAGGTCTTGGCGTTGGCCGCGTTGAACGGCCGATCGTTCCAGTTTGGCTGCGGCCCTGGATCCCGGCTCTCCGCGCCAGAGCGCTACGGCCGGGATGACGGGCGGGGAGGAGGCCGGCATCGGTCGAAACCCGAATTCAGAGTCATTCGCCGCCGGCGAGCCGCCCCCCTTACCTAAAACACCTCGAACAACCCCGCGCCCCCCTGGCCGCCGCCGATGCACATGGTGACCACCGCGTGCTTCACATTCCCCCTCCGCCGGCCCTCCTGCAGCGCGTGGCCGGCGAGCCTCGCGCCGGTCATCCCAAACGGGTGACCGATGGCGATGGAGCCGCCGTTGACGTTGTAGATGGCCGGATCGATCTTCAGGGTGTCGCGGCAATAGAGGCACTGGCTGGCGAAGGCCTCGTTGAGCTCCCACAGATCGATGTCCTCGACCTTCAGGCCGTGGCGCTCCAGCAGGCGGGGGACGGCGAACACCGGGCCGATGCCCATTTCGTCGGGCCGGCAACCGGCCACCGCCCAGCCCTTGAAGACGCCCAGGGGCTTCAGCCCCCGCCGCTCGGCTTCCTTGGCCTCCATGACGACAACGGCGGCGGCGCCGTCGGAAAGCTGCGAGGCGTTGCCGGCGGTGACGAAATTGCCGGGGCCGCGCACCGGCTCCAGGCGGGCGAGGCCCTCCAGGGTGGTGTCGGGGCGGTTGCACTCGTCTTTGGTGACCGTGTAGTCGACGATGCTCTCCTCCTTGGTCTCCTTGTTCACGACCTTCATCTTGGTGGCCATGGGGACGATCTCATCGGCGAACTTGCCGGCCTGCTGGGCCGAAGCCATGCGGCGCTGGGATTCCAGGGAATATTCGTCCTGGTATTCGCGAGAGATGTTGTAGCGCCTGGCGACGATGTCGGCGGTGTCGATCATCGGCATGAAGATGTCGGGATAGGCCTCGGTGAGTTTCGGGTCCACCGGCTCGCCACCGCCGCGGGCGCCGCCGAAGCTGATCGATTCCACCCCCCCGGCGACCACGCATTCGGCTCCGTCATCGATCACATAGCGGGCGGCCATGGCGATCGACTGCAGGCCCGAGGAGCAGAAGCGGTTGATGGTCACCCCGCCAGTGG
>JALYTR010000072.1 GCA_030854165.1 Pseudomonadota bacterium
CACCTGATCGCCGCGGTCGAGCGCGCCGGCGGGCGGCCGGACTTCGCGGTGATGGTGGGCGATTCCGCCTCCGACGCCGGCGCGGCCCGCGCCGCCTGCGTTCCGCTGGTGCTGGTGAGTTTCGGCTATACGGAAACGCCGGCCAGCCAACTCGGGCCAGACGCCCTCATCGACCATTTCGACGAACTGCCGTCCGCCTGCGCGCGCCTCCTGCGCCCTTGTCCGCCTCCAGCCGAGCCGGTATGAACCCCTCCCCCGGACGCGTAGCTCAGCGGGAGAGCACCTCGTTCACACCGAGGGGGTCGCTGGTTCGATCCCAGCCGCGTCCACCATGGGGTAGTCCGGCATCGCGTTCACCACCGGCGTCAACCATTCGCCGAGAGCCTTCCATCCCGCATCGCCATCGTCCATCACCGCCAGGCGCACGATGACCAGAGCCTTGGATGGCACGATCACGATGATCTGGCCGTCGTGGCCCTGGGCGGAGAAGGCGTCGATGGGGCCAGCGCCGCTCATAAGCGAGGGCGGCTTGGCGCCCGCCTTGGCCTCCAGCCAGAAGCCTGCGCCATAGGTCGGCTCAACGGTGGGCGTACGCGCGAATTTCACCCACCCTTTGGGGAGTATGCGCCGGCTCTTCCAGACACCGTCAAGCCGGTAGAGTTCGCCAAAACGGGCGAAGTCGCGGGCCGAGGCGTAGAGGAACGATCCGCCCCCGAACGTCCCGGCGGCGTCGAATTCCGGCTGGGCGGTGGTCATGCCGATGGGGGCGAACAGGCTGGCGCGCATCCAGGCGGCCATGGCGGCGCGCCGGGCCGTCGGCGTTCGCGCGTCCGGAAAGAGGGCCGCCTGAAGCTCGGCGGCCGCCAACACGAACGAGCCGGTGGAATAGTTCCAGCGCGTCCCCGGCGGGAAGGCCCGAGGCTTGGCGGCGGCATAGGCGGCGCAGTCGAGTCGCCCGGGGCCGAACAGCATCCTGGTGGCGTCCGATTTGGCGGGATCGTAGTCGCCTTCGTCCCATTTCAAGCCGTCGGTGAGGGTGAGCAGGGTGCGGAGGTTGAGTTCGGGACGGCCGAGCGTCCTGAGCGGCCGGTCGATATCCACCCTGCCCTGGGCCACCGCGACGCCGGCGAGGGCATGGGTGACCGACTTGGTCATCGACCAGGCGATGTGACGCGTCGCCGGCCCATGATCGGGTCCATAGCGCTCGAAGACCAGGCGGCCGTCCTGAACGATCAGAAACGCATCGGTTTGGCCAATGGCCTTGACGGCGCCGCTGGTCGCGTTCGCCCAGGCCTGCTCAGCGGGGGTGAGATCGCCGCGTCCAGCTCCGGTGGGCCACGCGCCCGCCGCCGGGGCCGCGAAACCCCTTGCCAGCGGCGCACCCGCCAAGGCGGCGCTTAAAACTATGGCGAACTGCCTGCGCTTCATGCCACCTTCCGCCCCCATTCGCCTGGAGGCGGAGTTTAGGAGGCAATGCCCATGGGATGCAATTGGCGATCGGCCGGCGCGGCGAGTGCTCTGTTGCTGGCGGGGCCGATGCTGGTGGGCGCCGCGGCGCCGGCCCCGCCGCCGCCGATCGTCGTGATCGGCGCCGCCTATATCGCCAAGCAGGTCTGCTCCTGCCTTTTCGTGGTAGGACGTTCGGAGGCCTCGTGCCGCGCCGAGTTCAAGCCGGACATCGATCCCTTCACCGTCGCCATCGACCGCGCCGGCCTGCCGGCCAGCGGCAAGGTGACCGCCAGCCTTGGTCCCGTGGTGGGCGAAGCGACCTATGCGTCGCGATTTGGCTGCGTGGTCGCTCGGTGAGCGCGCCACTGCAAGGCGTCCCCTCGCCCGCTGTGAGCGATCCGCGGCCGACCCTGTCGACCAAACTCTTCTATGGTCTCGGCTCGGTGGCGTTCGGGGTCAAGGACAACGGCTTCAGCTATCTGCTGCTGATCTTCTACAATCAGGTCGTCGGCCTTCCCGTGCTGCTGGTGGGGGCGGCGATCATGATCGCCATGTTCGTCGACGCCTTCGCCGATCCGATCGTCGGCCAGATCTCGGACAACTGGCGCTCCCGGTGGGGACGGCGCCACCCGTTCATGTACGCCGCCGCCCTGCCGGTGGCGATCTCCTACTTGGCGCTGTGGAATCCGCCGCATTGGTCGGCCGCCCACCTCTTCTGGTATCTCACCGGCGTCGCCATCGTCATCCGCACCTTCATCACCTTCTATGAGGTGCCCAGTTCCGCCCTCGCCGCGGAACTGACCCAGGGCTACGACGAGCGCACCGTCCTCTTGAGCTACCGCTATTTCTTCGCCTGGGTCGGCGGCCTGGCGCTCTATCTCGTCACCTTCAACTTCCTCCTGATTCCTGACGCCCACCACCCGGTCGGCCAGACCAATCCGGCCGGCTTCGCCCGCTACGGCCTCTTGGCGGCGGCGATCATGCTGGTCAGCATACTGGTCTCGGCGGCGGGCACCCACCGCCATATTCCGACTTTCCGGGCCCCGCCCGTGCGCCACATGGGCGTCGTCGCCATGGTCAGGGAGATGATCGCCACCTGGTCGAACCGGTCCTTCCTCTTTCTCACCCTGTCGGGTCTGGCGGTATCCATGGCCGCCGGCCTGGGCGCATCGATGAACATCTATTTCCTCACCTATTTCTGGGAGTTTTCCTCGCCGCAGATCGGCATTCTGGTGGTCGGAGTGTTCGCCTCGGCGATCATCGCCCTCCTGGCCGCCGCGCCCTTGTCGCGCCGGTTCGGCAAGCGGAGCGCGGCCATTGGCCTCATCGTCCTTTCGGTCGTCGTGGGCCTGGCGCCGATGGTGCTGCGGCTCGCGTATCTCGCCCCGCCCAACCACACCGCCGCCCTGTTCGCCCTGGTCTTTGGCCAGTCCATCGTCTCCACCGCCCTCTATATCGCCGGGACCACCCTGATCTCGGCGATGATCGCCGACGTGGTGGAGGACGGGGAGCTGAAGACCGGCCGCCGCGCCGAGGGGCTGTTCTTCTCGGCGTCCACCCTCGTCGCCAAGGCCGTCTCCGGCATCGGGATCTTCGCCGCGGCGATGATTCTCGCCCTGATCGGCTTTCCGGCCGGCGCCCGACCGGGCCAGGTGGCGCCCGAGGTGATCGCACACTTGGCGCTCGTCTATGTGCCGATCAATCTCGTCCTCTACGGCGTCGCCCTCGCCCTGATGCTTGGCTACAAGATCACCCGCGCCAGCCACGCGGAGACCTTGATCCTGCTGGCGGCGCGGGCGGCGGAAGCGCCCCATCCGGGCGTGGCTTGAGCCGATCTCCTATCGGGCTTCCGCGACGATCGCCTCGGCCTTGGCGAACAACGCCGGATCGACCGTAAGCCCCGACGCTCCGGCGTTCTCCTCGACCTGTTCGGGGCGGCTGGCGCCGACGATGGCGGAAGCGACGTTCGCCTCGCGCAGGACCCAGGCGAGGGCGAACCGGGTCAGGGAAATGCCCGCCTCCGCGGCGACGGGTTTGAGCTTCTGGACCGCCTCGAGAACCGGTTTGGTCATCAGGCGGCCGATGAAACCGCTCATGGCCTCGCTGGTGGCGCGAGAGTCCGGCGGCGGGGGCGCGTTGGGGCTGTATTTGCCGCTGAGCACGCCCTGGGCGAGCGGCGACCAGACGATCTGGGAAATGCCGTTCTCACCGCTGAGTGGGATGATTTCCTTTTCGGGCTGGCGCCACAGCAGGGAGTATTGGGGCTGGCTGGAGACGAACCGCTCTACCCCGGCCATGGCGATGGCGGCGCGAACCTTGTCGGCCGGCCATTCGGAAAAACCCAGATATCGCACCTTGCCCGACCGCACCGCGTCACTGAGCGCTTCCATGGTTTCCGACAGTGGCGTGGCGTCGTCATACCGGTGGCACTGGTAGAGATCGATGACATCGACCTTCAGTCGTTTCAACGACGCGTCGAGTTGCTTGACGATCTGATCTCGCGACAGGCCCCGATCCGTATCGCTCATCGGGAAGAACACCTTGGTCGCCAGAACATAGGAGTCGCGCGGTCGCCCCGCGAGCGCTTCACCTAGGAAAGTCTCCGCCGCCCCGCGCCCATAGACGTTGGCGGTGTCGATGAAGTTGATCCCCAGATCGAACGCTCGATGCAGGCAGGCGGTCGCGCGCTCCCGCTCCACCCCGACCCCGAAGGTGAGCCACGATCCAAGCGAGATTTCCGAAACGGTGAGGTCGCTCGATCCGAGTTGGCGGTATTTCATGAGATGTCTCCCGGGACGGAAAGTTGAAGGAAGGCCCGCATTGCCCTCCCGACACAAGGTCGGCCGCCACGCTTGCGTTCCAATTGGCATGACTCACGCGCTGAGCAACCTCGAGAGGGTGCGCCGGTAGGCCTCGGCGATGACGTCCCTGTCGATGTGACGTCCGCCCTCCACCATCTTGCGGCCGTGCCGCCAAACGCTCTCGACCGCCCCGCCTCGGGCGGCGAAGATCCACGCGTCGAGGAGAGCGTCGCCGTGGCGGCCAGCCAGAGAGGGGTGGCGCGCATCGAGGCAGACGAGGTCGGCCGGGGCGCCCGGTTCGAGGCCGAAGGGCTCGACGCCAAGGGCTCGCGCGCCCCCGGCATGGGCGCCGAAGAAAAGAGCGCCGCCGACGGAGGGCCGGGTATCTGAAGTCAGCACGTTGCGCTCCTGGCGCGTCAGGCGCTGTCCGTATTCCAGCATCCGCAATTCCTCGGCGACGTCGATCAGGACGTTCGAATCGCTGCCGATCCCGAACGCGCCGCCGGCGGCCAGGTATCGCGGGCCGGGAAAGAGGCCGTCGCCGAGATTGGCTTCGGTGATCGGGCAAAGCCCCGCCACCGCGCCGCTGGCCGCCAGAGCGTCGCTCTCGGCGTCCGTCATGTGGGTGGCGTGGACCAGGCACCAGGAAGCGTCCACCGGCGCGTGATCGAACAGCCATTCCACGGGCCGCTGGCCGCACCAGGCGAGGCAGTCCTCCACCTCGCGGCTCTGTTCGGCGATGTGGATGTGGATCGGCGCGCCACCGGCCATGGGCGCGATCAGCGCCAGTTGCCGCGGCGTCACGGCCCGCAGACTGTGCGGCGCGACGCCGACCAGGGCGTCCGGGAGGGCGCGAACCGCCCGGCGGCTTTCCTCCAGGAGTCGCGCGAAGGAGTCGGGCGAGTTGACGAACCGTCGCTGGCCGGCGGTTGGCGCGACGCCGCCAAAGCCGCTCTGGGCATAGAACACCGGCAGCAGTGTCAGGCCAATCCCCGCGGCGCACGCCGCCGACGCGATGGCAAGGACCATTTCGGCGGGGTCGGCGTAGGGGCGCCCGTCGAGATCGTGATGCAGGTAGTGGAACTCGCCCACCCGGGTGAAACCGCTCTCCAGCATCTCGGCGTAGGCCAGGGCGGCGATGACGCGCAAGTCGTCCGGATTCAGCCGATCGACAAACCGGTACATCACGGTGCGCCAGGTCCAGAAGTCGTCACCGGTAGGACCGCGCGTCTCGGCTAGCCCCCCCATGCCGCGCTGGAAGGCGTGGCTGTGGACGTTGCAAAGGCCAGGGAGGGCGATGGCGCCGCGCTCATCGCCGGGCTGGAGGGGCGCGGCCTCGACACCGACGATGCGCCCATCGGCGTGACTGATCCTCACCGAGGACGACCAACCGCCTGGCAGCAATGCTGTTTCGAACCAGAGAGTCTCCACGCCCTTCACTCCCCTCGCTCACGTCCTCATGTCTAGGTATAAACGCCGGCCTTGGCCACCCACGGAGCGGCCGAACATAAAGGGTTGGCGATCTTGCCAGGAGGAGACATGCGTTGCGACCGGGTCTGGAGGGACGTCCGGCTGGCCACGCTGGCGCCTGGCGCGCCTGGCCTGGGCGAGGTCGCCGATGGCCTCGTCGCTTGCGCCGCGGGCCGCATCCTCTACGCCGGCGGCGCCGATGAAGCGCCGCGTTTCGAGGCCGACGAGACCATCGCCTGCGACGGCCGTTGGATCACCCCGGGGCTGATCGACTGCCACACCCACCTAGTGTACGGCGGCGACCGGGCCGGGGAATTCGAAATGCGGTTGGCCGGCGCCGCCTACGAGGCGATCGCCCGGGCCGGCGGCGGCATCGTCTCGACCATGGCCGCCACGCGGGCGGCAAGCGAAGACCAGTTGTTGGCCGCCGCCCTGCCCCGCCTCGACACCCTGATCGCGGAGGGCGCGACCACCGTCGAGGTCAAGTCCGGCTACGGGCTCCGCCTCGAGGACGAGATCAAGCAGCTTCGCGCCGCCCGCGCCCTGGCCCGTCGGCGCGATATCACCGTTCGCGCGACCTTCCTGGGCGCCCATGCCCTGCCGCCGGAGTTCGCCGGCGACGCCGACGGTTACATCGACCTCATCTGCGGCGAGATGATCCCGGCGGTCGCGGCCGAAGGCCTGGCAGACGCGGTGGACGCCTTCTGCGAAGGCATCGGGTTTTCGCCGGCCCAGGTCCGTCGCGTGTTCGAGGCGGCCAGGGCGCACGGCCTGCCGGTCAAGCTGCACGCCGAACAGCTTTCCAACCTGCACGGCGCGGCCCTGGCGGCGGAGTTCGGCGCCCTGTCGGCCGATCACCTGGAATTTCTCGACGAAGACGGCATTGTCGCGATGGCCAAGGCGGGTACGGTGGCGACCCTGCTTCCCGGCGCCTTCTATTTCGTGCGCGAAACCAGGCTTCCGCCGATCGAGGCCCTGCGCGGCGCCGGCGTGCCGATCGCGCTGGCCACCGACTGCAATCCGGGCACCTCTCCCCTCACCTCCCTGCTGCTGACCATGAACATGGGCGCGACCCTGTTTCGCCTCACTGTCGAGGAATGTCTCGCCGGCGTCACCCGCAACGCCGCGCGGGCCCTGGGCCTTGGGGCCGAGGTCGGGACCCTGGAGGCGGGCAAGCAATGCGATCTGGCCATCTGGAATATCGAACGGCCGGCCGAACTGGTCTACCGCATGGGCTTCAATCCGCTCCATGCGCGGATATGGAGGGGACATTGAACGCGGTGATCCTGGTCCCCGGCGCGGTCTCGCTCGCCGATTGGCGGGCCATCTACCTTGGCGCGGGCGTGAAGCTCGATCCGGCCACGGCGCCCCGCGTCGCCGCCGGCGCGGCGGCGGTGGAGCGCATCCTCGCCAGGGGCGCACCGGTCTATGGAATCAACACCGGGTTTGGCAAACTGGCCAGCGTTCGTATCGACGCCGAAGATCTCGAACGGCTGCAGCGCAACATCGTCCTGTCGCACGCCGCCGGGGTGGGGCCGGCCATCCCCATCGCCATCGCCAGGCTGATCCTGGCCTTGAAGCTGGCCGGCCTGGCGCACGGCGCCTCGGGGGTGAGACCGGCCACCATCGCCCTGATTGAAGCCATGCTGGCCAAAGGCCTGACGCCGGTCATTCCGGCCCAGGGATCGGTGGGCGCGTCGGGCGATCTGGCCCCCCTCGCCCACATGGCCGCCGCGATGATCGGGGTGGGCGAGATCCTTGTCAGCGGGACACGTGTTGCCGCCGCCCGCGCCCTGGAAGACGCCGGGCTTGCGCCGCTCACCCTCGGTCCCAAGGAAGGGCTGGCTTTGCTGAACGGCACGCAGTTCTCCACCGCCCATGCCCTGGCGGCCCTGATCGAGGCCGAGACCCTGTTTCGCGGCGCCCTCGTCACCGGCGCCCTTTCCACCGAAGCCGCCAAGGGTTCCGACACCCCGTTCGATCCGCGCATTCATGCCCTGCGCCGGCACAAGGGCCAGATCGAGACTGCGGCGGCTCTGCGCGCCCTGATGGCCGGCTCGGCGATCCGCGCCTCGCATCTGGTGGGCGATGCGCGGGTGCAGGATCCCTACTGCCTGCGCTGCCAGCCGCAGGTGATGGGCGCGGCCCTGGATGTGCTGCGACAGGCGGCCCACACCCTGGCCGACGAGGCCAATGGGGTCACCGACAATCCGCTGATTTTCGCGGCGACCGATGAAGCCCTGTCGGGGGGCAATTTCCACGCCGAACCGGTGGCCTTCGCCGCCGACATGATCGCGCTCGCCTTGTGCGAAATCGGCTCCCTAGCCGAGCGGCGCATCGCCATGCTGGTCGATCCGGCCCTCTCGGGCCTGCCGGCCTTTCTGACCCCCAATCCGGGTCTCAACTCGGGTTTCATGATCGCCCAGGTCACCGCCGCCGCCCTGGTGAGCGAGAACAAGCAGCGGGCCTATCCAGCCAGCGTCGATTCCATCCCCACCTCCGCCAATCAGGAGGATCACGTCTCCATGGCCGCCCACGGCGCACGCCGCCTCCTTCCCATGGCCGACAACGCCAGCGCGGTGATCGGCATCGAACTGATGGTGGCGGCCCAGGGCTGCGACTTCCATCGGCCCCTCGCTTCGAGCAAACCCTTGGAAGCAGCGCGCGCGGTGTTGCGCGAGCGGGTCCCCACCCTGACCGACGACCGCTATCTCCATGCCGACCTGGAAACCGCCATCGCCCTGGTGAGGAGCGCGGCCATCCAGGCCGCCATCGGCGACATCGCGTTGCCGGGAATCTGCGAGGAGGGATGAACACCGTCCGACACCACATGCCCTTCTCCCCTTGCGGGAGAAGGTGGCCGCGAAGCGGCCGGATGAGGGGTTTTCCACGATCCATCCGCGTGGCGGGACCATGCGCGGCGAGGCCGGCGCGGCCCC
>JALYTR010000073.1 GCA_030854165.1 Pseudomonadota bacterium
GAATCCTTCGAGGCGCGCGGCGACATCGGGAGCGAGGCGGTGGCGATGGACATCCCACCACGGGCGCAGATGGCGAAGAAAGGACGTTCTTTCGCGCAGGCTCCAGCCGCGCCAGAGGGCCTGAATGTAGGGGCGCAGACCATCGATCGTCGCGCGCCAGTCGCCGTCGATACGGGCGCGCACCTGGCCCAGCACCTCAAGCGGCGTGCCCTTCGGCGCCGGCGTGGCCGTCGCGGCCCCAGCAGCCGACCCGTGATGACGCGGCAGCAGGCCGCGGCGCGACAAGGCCGTGATGCGCGCGCCCGGCCGTTCGGCTTCGATCGAGAGGGCGACGTCCACGGCGGTCAATCCGGAACCCAGCAGCAGTATCTTGGCCTCAACGGGCGTGGCGGCTGGATTCCAAGCCCAGGGATCGGCGATGTAGCGGCCGCTGGCGGCGAGTTCCGCGTCGATGCCGATCGGCGCGGGCGGCGGCAGATTGCCAAGCGCCAGGACGACCGCGTCAGCCCTGAGCGCGCGCCCCAGGGCCAGTTGCAACCGCCAGCCCTCGCCTTCGCGGACCAGTGCGCAAACTTCGTCGTGTTCCAGCGTAAGACGTCCGGCCGACCTGGCGTCCGCCGTGGCCCTGCGCAGAATAGACTGAAGATACTGGCCGTAGCGGTCGCGGGTGACGAAAGCCTTGTCCGGATCGGCGACTCCCGCGGCGGCCAGCCAATCGAGAAAATGCGCGGGCTCCTCCACGAACGCGCTCATATTGGTGGCTCGGACATTGAGCAGATGATGGGGGCTGGTGGTGGAATAGGCCGCCCCGCGTCCGAAACGCGCGCCGCGCTCGATGAGCAGAACGCGAGGGCCGTCGGCGGCCAGGAGCAGGCGCACGGCGGTGAGCACGCCGCTGAAGCCCGCGCCGATCACGGCGACTGTCGGTCGATCGATTATCGCTGGTGTCATCCCCAACAAAGCGCGGCGGCTCAATCCCAGAAAAACTTTTCGGCCACCCCGCTGATCGGCGCGATTCGATGAAAACTAACAGGGTCTATTAGAAAAACTCACAATAGCCGAGAGGGGCGACGCCTCCAGAAAAAGTGCCTGTGAGGCGCATCCCGAGCCGCCCTACCATGCAAGTCGCAACTTGGAGGTGTGCGGACGATGTATTCGATGTCTCGGCGAGGGGTCCTGGCGGGGGCTGCGGCGCTGGGCGCTTCGGCGGGGACGGCCGGCCTCACGCTCGCCGCGCCGGCGATGTCGTTGCTCAACGCCAGCTACGATCCGACGCGAGAATTCTACAAGGACTTCAACGCTCTCTTCACGGCTGACTTGCGGCGGCGAACCGGTCAGGATGTGCGGATCAATCAGTCGCACGATGGTTCGGGCAAACAGGCGCGGGCGGTGGTCGACGGCCTGGAGGCCGATGTGGTCACGCTGGCGCTGGCCTACGACATCGACGCCATCGCCCAGCGGGGCCTGATCGCGCGCAACTGGCAGTCGCGCCTGCCGTTCAACAGCGCGCCCTACACCTCGACCATCGTGTTCCTGGTTCGAAAGGGCAATCCAAAGGCCATCCGCGGCTGGCTCGACCTGGTGAAGCCGGGCGTCAAGGTGATCACGCCCAATCCCAAGACGTCGGGAGGCGCCCGCTGGAGCTATCTGGCGGCGCTAGCCTTCGCGACACGCCGCAACGGCGGCGACGAGGCCCGCGCCCTGGGCTTTGTGCGCGGCATTTATCGGAACGTGCCCGTCCTCGACACAGGCTCTCGCGGCGCGACGACGACCTTCGTGCAACGCGGTCTGGGCGATGTGCTGCTCGGCTGGGAAAACGAGGCGCTGTTAGCCATCGACGAGTATGGGCCGGGCGGACTGGAGATCGTGCGCCCCTCGCTGAGCATTCTGGCCGAACCGCCGGTGGCGGTGGTCGACAAGGTGGTCGACAAGCGCGGTTCGCGCAAGCTCGCCGAAGCCTATCTGCGGTTTCTCTACACCGATCCGGCGCAGGATCTGGCGGCGAGGCGGCATTTTCGGCCTCGCGGCCAGGCGGCGGCGATGCGCTACGCGGCCAAGTTCCCGCACATGGATATGGTCACCATCGCCAACTTCGGCGGCTGGCAAAAGGCCCAGGCGAAGCACTTCGCCGATGGCGGCGCTTTCGACAAGATCTATCAGCCGCTCTGAGATGGTCGCCGCCGCCCCATCGTTTCGGGCGCCCCCGAGGCGGGCGCCGTCGCCCGCCGCTCGCCCGGCGCCGTGGCGCAGGCCCAGCGCCATGCCCGGCTTTGGCTTGGCGTTCGGATTCACCCTTCTTTACGTGAGCCTTATCATCCTGCTTCCCCTGGCGGCTCTGATCGCGCGGCCGTGGGAGCATGGCCTGCACGGCTTCGTCGCCGCGGTCTTCGCGCCCCGGACCCTGGCGGCCCTGAAATTGAGCTTCACCGCCGCGGCTCTGGCGGCTCTGGACAATGTCGCTCTGGGTCTGGTCATCGCCTGGGCGCTCACGCGCCATGAATTCCCCTTCCGCCGAACGGTGGACGCCCTGGTCGACCTGCCGTTCGCCCTGCCGACCGCCGTGGCCGGTATCGCCCTGGCGAGCCTTTACGGTCCGAACGGTTGGATCGGGGGCGCCCTCGCAAATCTGGGCCTCAAAGTCGCCTACACGCCGACGGGCGTATTCGTGGCGCTGCTGGCCGTGGGCCTGCCCTTCGTGGTGCGTTCGGTCCAACCCGTCTTGGAGGACCTCGACGCCGCCTGGGAGGAAGCCGCCCGCACCCTTGGCGCCGGACCGCTGCAGATCGCCTGGCGAATCATGGCGCCGGCCCTGGCGCCCGCGCTCCTGACCGGCTTCGCGATGGCCTTCGCCCGCGGAGCCGGCGAGTACGGCTCGGTGATCTTCATCGCCGGCAACATGCCGGGCGTGTCGGAGATCGCGCCCCTGGTCATCGTCGGCAAGCTGGAGCAGTACGACTACGCCGGCGCCGCGGCGGTGGGCGTGGCCATGCTGATCGTGTCTCTGCTGGTCCTGGTGGCGGTCAACGCCGCCCAGGTCGCCTTTTCCCGGCGCGGCGAGCGATGATCGGCGCCCTGCCGCGCCGTCCCGTCAGCGGACCCGGCCCGATCATTCTTTTGACCGTGGCGCTCGTCTGGCTGGCGTTGGTCATCGGCGCGCCCATGGCCACGGTGTTCGCCCAGGCCTTCGCCAAGGGCGCGGACGCTTTTCTCGACGCCTTCAAGGATCCCGACGCCTGGGCGGCGATACGCTTGACGCTGCTGGTGGCGGCCATCGCCGTGCCGGTGAACGCGGCTTTCGGCCTGGCGGCGGCCTGGTCCCTCACCAAGTTCGACTTCAAGGGAAAGTCGCTGCTCCTGACTCTCATCGACCTACCGCTCTCCATGTCGCCGGTGGTGTCGGGCCTGGTGTGGGTGCTGCTATTCGGGGCGCGGGGTTGGTTCGGTCCGCTGCCGGAGGCGGGTGGGGTCAAGATCGTCTTCGCCGTGCCCGGCATCGTGCTGGGAACCATTCTGGTCACCGTGCCGCTGATCGCCCGCGAACTCATTCCTCTTATGGCGGCCCAGGGAACGGATGAGGAACTGGCGGCGACGACCCTGGGCGCCGGCGGCTGGACCGTCCTGCGACGCGTGACCCTGCCCAATGTACGGTGGGCGCTGCTCCACGGGGTTCTTCTGTGCAACGCCCGCGCCATGGGCGAATTCGGGGCGGTGTCGGTGCTGTCGGGCCACATCCGGGGCCTGACCGAGACCCTGCCTCTGCATGTGGAAGCAGTCTACAATGAATATGATTTCGTCGGTGCGTTTGCCTGCGCCTCGCTTCTGGCCGGTCTGGCCATCGTCACCCTGGTCGCCAAAACCGCTCTGGAGCGCGCCGGCCGCGTAGCCGCCATCAAAGGAAGCGCCGCATGAGCCTCACCGTCGATGGCGTGTTCAAGCGGTTCGGGCGCTACCCGGCCTTGACCGGCGTATCCTTGGAGACGCGCGACGGCGAGTTCCTCACCCTGTTGGGACCATCGGGTTCGGGCAAGACCACCCTGCTGCGCGTCCTCGCCGGCCTCGACAAGCCCGACCAGGGTCGGGTGTTCCTGGATGGAACCGACTTTTTGGCCCTAAGCGCGCGGGAGCGGCGGGTGGGGCTGGTGTTCCAACAATACGCTCTCTTCCGCCACATGACGGTGGCCCGGAACATCGCCTTCGGGCTCGAGGTTCGCCCGACCAAGGCGCGCCCTTCCCGCGCGGCGATCCGGGCCCGGGTGGAAGATCTGCTTGCGCTGGCGCGGATCGAGGGCCTCGGCGGTCGTTATCCGGCCCAGCTTTCCGGCGGCCAGCGCCAGAGGGTGGCGGTGGCCCGGGCACTGGCCGTGGAACCGCGCTTGCTGCTGCTGGACGAGCCGTTCGGCGCCCTCGACACCAAGGTGCGCAAAGAACTTCGCGGCGAACTACGTCGCATCCACGACGCCACCGGCGTCACCACCATACTGGTCACCCACGATCAGGAAGAAGCCATGGCCCTGGCCGACCGCGTGGTGCTGATGAATCAAGGCCGCATCGAACAGATCGGCGCGCCCCACGAACTCGACGGCGCCCCCGCCAGCCCGTTCGTGTTCGAGTTCCTGGGCGAGTGCAACCGCCTGCCCTGCGAAGTGGCCGGCGGCGTCGCCCGCTTCGAGGGTTTCGCCGCCCCGGTGCTCGGCGACGCCAACCTGGCCGGCCAGGGCGTGGCGCTGTTTCGGCCCTCCGACGCGCGCCTCGACGCCGATGTCAACGGCGACGGGTTGCCGGTGCGCGTGGTCGCGATCCATGGCCGAGGCGCGGTCCGCGCCGTCGAATGCCAGGCCCTGAGCGGCCACCGCCTGACCGCCGAACTGCCCGACCACCTTGCCATCCGCTTCGAACCCGGCCAGCGGGTCCGGCTTACCGCGCGCCGGGTCATGGTCGATATTACACGCGGGGCGTCCAGCAAGATTGCAATGCTGACCCAGGCCCGCGAAAGCGCCTGAAAACAGCAAACAAGAGGGATATCCATGCCAAACCACAGGTCCATCAGACGCGCCGTGCTCGCCGGCGGCGTGGCGCTCGGAGTCATGCTAGGCGCGGTCGCCCAGGCCAAGCCGATCCGGCGTCACCACGCCCGTGCGACTGGCCCGACGGCGGCGGAGCTGGAGCTGAAGGCGCAGGTCGATGCGTTGCAGACCCAGGTCCATTCGCTGGAGGGCCGGCTGGACGCCCAGGCCCAGGCGCAGCAGCAGACCCTGGCCCAGGCGCAGGCGGCGGGGGTCCAGGCGGCGGCGGCTCAGACTCAGGCGGCGGCCGCCCAGACCCAGGTGGCGGCGGCCCAGACCCAGATCTCCACCCTGCCCGACGAGGTCAAGAGCGAGGTGGCGGCCGCGGCCCCCAAACCCGGCTGGTGGAACGGCACGACGCTGGGAGGTCGGATGTTCGCCGACGTCAGCGGCATCAACACCTTCTCCAACGGCGTGCGCCAGTCGGGCAGCGGTGTCGATTACGACATCAAGCGCCTCTACATCATCATCGATCACAGGTTCAACGACGTCTTCTCGGCCAACCTCACCACCGACTTCATCTACGACAGCGGCTCATCGGCAACCCAGCTCTTCATCAAAAAGGCCTATCTGCAGGCCAAGCTCAACGACGCCCTGCAGTTCCGCGCGGGGGCCGCCGATCTGCCATGGGTGCCGTTCGCCGAGAGCCTCTACGGCTACCGCTATGTGGAAAACACCCTGATCGACCGCACCAAGTTCGGAACCTCCACCGACTGGGGCCTGCACATGTTCGGCCAACTGGGGGGTGGCCTGATCGGCTACCAGGTCTCGGTGGTCGACGGCAACGGCTTCAAGAAGCCGGCCACCGGCACGGCCAACCGCACCGATTCGGTGGATGTGGAAGGCCGCGTCAACGTCACCTACGACCACTTCACCGCCGCCGTGGGCGGCTACGCCGGCAAGCTCGGCCACGACGTGGTGGGAACCCCCACCTACAACACCGCCGAGCGCTTCGACGCCCTGGTCGCCTATGTTAACGACCGCTTCCGTCTGGGCGGCGAGTATTTCTGGGCCCGCCACTGGAACGACGTGACCCAGCCCCTCTCGACCCTGACCAACACCTCCGACGGCTACGGCGCTTTCGCCTCGTTCAACTTCACCCCCAAGATCGCCGTCTTCGGCCGCTACGACTATGTGGTCCCGCAAAGGAACACCGCGCCCAACTTCCACGACAATTATTTCAACGTCGGGGTCTCCTACAAACCCATCAAGCCCCTCGACTTCGCCCTGGTCTACAAACGCGACGCCGTCGACGATGGCCTCTTCTCCACCTCCAACGGCGTGATCGGCGGAACTGTCCGAGGAACCTACGACGAAATCGGCCTCTTCAGTCAGGTCAACTTCTAACGGGCGGACTGAAGAGCGGTCCCGGGAAGCTCGAATGGACATCCTGAATTCGATCAATCCACTCTACTCTTTGTCGGGGTTCGTGGTCGGCGTGCTGGTCGGTTTGACAGGCGTGGGCGGCGGTTCCCTGATGACGCCCCTGCTCGTGATGGCCTTCGGCGTCCATCCAACCACCGCCGTGGGCACCGACCTCTTGTATGCCGCCGCAACGAAGAGTGTAGGTACTGTCGTTCACGGTGCGAGTCGGACCATCGATTGGCGGATCGTGGGTCGTCTAGCGGCCGGCAGCGTATCCGCCACGGCCATCACCCTTCTGGCCCTGGCGCGTTACGGCAAGCAGTTGGGCGCCGCCCATGGCGTGATCACGATCGTGCTCGGCGTGGCCCTGATCTTGACGGCGGTGGCGATCTTCTTCCGTCAGGCAATCGTCGATTTCTTCGCCAAGCGCGCGGGCCCGCCCGATTCGCGCCGCACGACGGCTCTCACCATCCTCCTCGGAGCGGTCCTTGGGACGCTGGTGTCGCTATCCTCGGTCGGGGCCGGCGCCATCGGCATGACCGTGCTTCTGGTCCTCTATCCGCGGGCGCCGGTGGGAAAGTTGGTGGGATCGGACATCGCCCATGCCGTGCCCCTCACCCTGCTGGGCGGCCTGGGTCACTGGATGATGGGTTCGGTTGACTGGCATTTGCTGGTCTCGCTGCTGAGCGGATCGATCCCCGGCATCATCATCGGCAGCCTGCTGTCGGCGCGGGCCCCCGACCGAGTGCTGCGCCCGATACTCGCCTCGACCCTGGGCGTGGTCGGCGTCAAGCTGTTCTTCTGAACGCTCTAACGCTGCCCCGAAGTCCGCGCGCGCCGCCGCTTTGCCTGAAAGGCCTTGACTTTGTCGCTCGCCTCTTCGGCGTAGGGATTGGGGCCCGACTTGACGGTGATGCGGATCGGCGTTCCGGGCAGATCGAAGCTCTGGCGCAGGGAATTGACCAGGTAGCGGCGGTAGCTCTCAGGCAGCTTGTCGGCCCGGCTGGCGAACAGCACGAAAGTCGGCGGCCGGCCCTTGGTCTGAGACATGTATTTGGGCTTCACCCGCCGGCCGTTCACCGCTGGCGGCGGGTGGCGCTCGACGGCCAGCTTCAGCCAGTCGTTGAGATCCCGAGTCTTGAGCTTGGTCGACCAGTCGCCGTGCGCCTTGATCACCGCCGGCATCAATCGGTCGAGCCCTCGCCCCGTCTCGGCCGACAGATGCACCACCGGGGCGCCGCGCAGTTGCGGCAGCATTCGCTCGGCGTGCTCGATGAACTCTTTGAGCTGCGGGCCCGGGTCCTCCACCAGATCCCATTTGGCCAGCACGAACACCAGGGAGCGGCCCTCGCGCTCGACCAGATCGGCGATCTGCAGATCCTGGGTTTCGAAGGGGTGGGTGGCGTCCATCACGAGCACCACCACCTCGGCGAAGGTGATCGAGCGCAGGGTGTCCTGTGTGGAGAGCTTCTCCAGCTTCTCCTCGATCCGCGCCTTGCGGCGAAGGCCGGCGGTATCGACCAGCCGCACCCGGCGGCCCCGCCAGTCCCAGTCCACCGACACCGCGTCGCGGGTGATGCCGGCTTCGGGGCCGGTAAGCAGGCGCTCTTCGCCAATCAGCTTGTTGACCAGGGTGGATTTGCCGGCGTTGGGGCGCCCGACGATGGCCATGCGGATTGGCGCCTCGCCCCTTTCGACCAGCTCGTCGCCGTCCGGGATATTTTCGTCGGTGGCCTTGGCCAGGACCGCCGCAAAGAGATCGCCCAGCCCCTCGCCGTGTTCGGCCGAAATGGCCACCGGCTCGCCCAGTCCCAGGTTGTAGCCTTCCAGGCCGCCGGCGTCGCCGGCCCGCCCCTCGCTCTTGTTGGCGACGAGGATCACCGGCTTGCCGCTGCGCCGCAGGACCCGGGCGAACAGATCGTCCAGCGCCACCACGCCCTCGCGCGCATCGATGACGAAAAGAACCACCTGGGCCTGGGCCACCGCCAGTTCGGTCTGGTGGCGCATTCGCGCCTCCAGGCTCTCGCCGGTGACGTCCTCAAAGCCGGCGGTGTCGATCAAGTCGAGATCCAAATCGCCAAGCCGGCCGGTGGCGAATTTGCGATCCCGCGTCACGCCGGGTCGGTCATCGACGATCGCCAGGCGTCGGCCCGCCAGACGATTGAACAGGGTCGATTTGCCGACATTGGGCCGCCCGACGATAGCGAGCTTCACC
>JALYTR010000437.1 GCA_030854165.1 Pseudomonadota bacterium
CCCTTGGAGCGCGAGATCGAGGCGCGCAGCGGCGCCTGGTATATCCGTCGCATCCTGCCCTACCGCACCCAGGAGCAGGGCGTCGAAGGCGTCGTCATCACATTCGCCGACATCACCGAGCGCCGGCGCGCCGCGGACGCTCTGGCGGCGGCCGAGCGACAGGCGCAACTGGCCAACCTCGCCAAGTCCCGATTTTTGGCCTCGGCCAGCCATGACCTACGCCAGCCGCTTCAGACGCTTGCCCTCGTTCAGGGGCTATTGGCGAAGATCGTCGAAGGCGACCGCGCCGAGGACCTCATCGCGCGGATGGAGGACACCCTGGGCGCGATGTCGGGCATGCTCAACGCTCTGCTCGATATAAATCAAATCGAGGTGGGCGCCGTCCGTCCCGAGATCGTCAACTTCGCGATCGACAACCTGCTCGGACGACTGAAGGGCGAGTTCGCCTATCACGCCCAGAGCCAGAAGCTCTCTTTCCGGATGGTTTCGTCAAGTCTGTGGATTTCCAGCGATCCGCGCCTGCTGGAGCAGATGATCCGCAACCTGCTTTCCAATGCCTTCAAATATACCAAGCGTGGCAAAATATTGCTCGGCTGCCGGCGGCGAGGCGCAGCTTTGAGTATCGAGATCTGGGACACGGGCGTTGGCATTCCTGCCTCGGAGTTGCGAGCGATCTTTGATGAATGCCATCAGCTCGATAACCCCGCTCGGGAACGCAGCCGAGGCCTTGGCCTCGGCCTATCCATTGTGGAGCGCTTGGGAATCCTGCTCGGACATCCGGTCAGCGTCAGGTCGACCTTGGGAAGGGGATCGGTCTTCGCCATCGAGGTTCCCCTCTCGTCGGCGGCGCCGGTGATGGAGCTGGAACCCAATCGCCGCAACGGTTCGGGCCAACCGCTCGCCGCCGCTCACCGCAGGGGCGTGATCCTGGTGATCGAGGACGACCTGGAGATGCGCGAAGTCCTGGAAATATTCCTGAAAGACGACGGCCACCGTGTGAAATCCGCGGCCGACGGCGCCGCCGCCCTCGAGCTGGTCGCGCGCGGGACGATGCGACCCGATCTCATCCTCGCCGACTACCGGCTTCCAGGTGGGATGGACGGGCTGGAGGTCACGGCCCATTTGCGGGAGAGGCTTCATCGCCAGGTTCCCTCCATCATCCTCACGGGCGACATATCCACCGACGCCTTACGACACATCGCCATGGCAAGCTGTGTCCAGCTGAACAAGCCCGTCGCGCTGGCCAACCTGAGCCAGGTGGTCCAGCGTCTACTCCCGCCGCCGTCCTCGGCGCCCCACGCGGCCACCGCTCCCGGCTCGGACGGCCCCCTGATCTATGTGGTCGACGACAACGACATGGTCAGGAATGGGGTTCGCAGCGTGCTCGAGGACGATGGGCGCGTCGTCGAGGATTATGCGTCCTGCGAAGAATTTCTCTCGGCCTACCACCCGGGCCCCGAGGCCTGTCTGCTGATTGACGCCTACCTGCCGGGCATGAGCGGGCTGGCGTTGCTGGAGCGGCTCAACGAGCATGGGCCGGGGCTGCCCGCGATCATGATCACTGGCGACAGCGACTTGTCGATGGCGGTTCGGGCGATGAGGGCCGGCGCCAGCGATTTCATCGAGAAGCCGATTGGCCGAGGCGAGCTCCTGGCCAGCATCGAGCGCGCGCTTGAACAGTCGCGAGATTCCAGCAAGTTGATTGCCTCGCGCGAGGATGCCGCCACGCATGTCGCGGGACTGACGCCGCGCCAGCGCCAGATCATGGAGCTTGTCCTTGCCGGCCAGCCCAGCAAAAACATCGCCGCGGATCTCGGCGTGAGCCAGCGCACCATCGAGAACCATCGTGCGACGATCATGAAGAAGACCGGATCGAAATCTCTTCCGGCACTGGCTCGGTTGGCGGTCGCCGCCGCCCAAGGAAGCCCCCCCTAAGCGCGGCCTTTGTCGGAACCCGCGGTGGATCGCGGACATTGAGGGACGGGAGCGTTCAGTTTGAAATCCGTGGCCGTTGACAGCATGGCGTCCAGCTCCACGCGACGCTACAGTCAGGGAATGTCCAACCCCGAAAAGCCCCTTCGCGAGCAGCTGACCGAAGCAAGGGACAAAGTGCGTCGCGAATTGGAGATTCTCCGATCGCCATCGAGCATCGGCGGCGGTGCGGACGATCGCAGCGTGGTCGCCGACCTCGAGAAAGAGCTTGGCGCACTCGAAGAGGCCCTCGCTAACCGAGGACCATAAGGCGTTAGGTCCACGCGGGGCAAAAGCGTAGGGGCTGTCCACGGAAGACAACGCTCTCAATCAGAGGTCTGGGCGCGCCCGAACGCAGGGATAATGTCCCCAGGAACAAGCAGTCTCGCGCGACGTTGCCTTTGTAACCGGTTTCAGAAAACGCGAGGACAATTGTGGCGGACAAGGAACAGCCAAAGCCGGCAGCCGACGACGCGCTCGACCAGACGGGTTTCAAGCGCCGGTTAAAGGTTCTTTCCGACGAGCTTGACGAGTTGGAAGAGCAGGTGAGCCCCGAGAGGCCGATTGCGCCGCCGATCGGCGCCATTATAGGG
>JALYTR010000438.1 GCA_030854165.1 Pseudomonadota bacterium
CTTTTCTCCCACGCCATCGCCGCGCTCGACCGTGGCGCGGACGGCGCGGCCGATGCGGCGGGCGAGCTTGCGGCCGGCGCTCTCGCGAAGTTCGATGTTCACCGGGGCCCAGGGATCGTCCTCCTCGGCCGGATCGGTCGATTCCAGCGGCCAGATCTCCACGCAGCCGCCCGCGATTCGCGTCGGCTTGTGCACGATCGGGAAGGCCAGCAGACTATCATCCGACGACGGACGAAGTCCGGCAAGGGCCTCGGGCGCCGTGAACACCTTGTCGACGAAGGCGAGAATCTCCGGGGCGGAGCGCCAGCTTTCCAGCAGGGAGACGGGCGAAAAGCGCTCGCCCGCCGCTTCGACCATGGCCCCGAACCGCTGCTTTTCCACCGCGAAGCGTTCAGGCGCGGCGCCCTGGAAGGAGAAGATCGACTGCTTCTCGTCGGCGACCGCGAACAGGGTCCGGCCGGCCGGCCCGGCGCCCACGCCAGTGAAGAATTCGGCGGTGAGGGCGCGCAGGATGTCCCACTGGGCCGGCGCGGTGTCCTGGCCCTCGTCGAGCAGCACATGCTCAAGACCGCCGTCCAGCTTGTAGAGCACCCAGGCGGCGTCGGCCCGGGTGGTCAGAAGGCGATGGGTGTGGGCGATCAGATCGCCGAAATCGAGCCCGCTCCGGGCGGTCTTGGCGCCCTCGTAGAGGCCGGCGTAGGCGGTCGCCAGGGTCAAGGCGTGGACGGTGTCCTCGGCGACCGCCGCGGCGATCAGAAGATCGCGGGTCTTCAGATGGCGGGCCTGCTCTTCCATAAGCCAGGCGCGGGCGGCCGGATCGACGGCCTGGGTTCCCAACCTGGCCCTCGGCGTCCCGGCCTGGACGGAGAAGATTTTCCAGACCTCGGCGAAGGGAGAGGCGGCGGTCACCGCCAGCATCGCCGCGCCCAGCGGCTGGTCGGTGGCCACCGTTCCCTTCAGAAGCGCCCGCGCCGCCCGCGTCCATCCGCCCCAGCGGATGCGCGCCAGGGCCGCCCTCTCGATCGCCGCGCGCGAGGTGGGCGGGTCAAAGCCGCAGCGCCGCCAGACGTCCGAGCCGAATCCGTCTCGCGCATCGCACCCCTCCACATAGGCGCCGATGGCCTCGCGGCGTCCCGCGAAGGCCTCGAACATGCGGTTGAAGGAATCCCAGTCGAGCTCCACCGAAAAGTGGGCGTAGGCTTGGCCGACCGGGGCGTCGGGTTTCGCCATGGCCAGGCGCGCCACGTCCTCGCGCGCCCGGATCGATACCTCCGCCGCCGCCTGATCCTCCAGCACCGTGAACCCGGGCGACACACCGGCCTCCAAAGGAAAACGCCGCAGCAGCTTTTCGCAGAAGGCGTGCAGGGTCTGGATCTTCAGGCCGCCGGGGGTTTCCAGGGCGCGGGCGAAGAGGGCGCGGGCGTCCGACAGGCTCCGGCCATGCTCGTCGATCTTGGCCAGAGCCTTGGTCAGCTCGGCGTCCTCCATCACCGCCCAGTCGCCCAGGGTCTCGAACAGCCGCCGCTGCATCTCCGCCGCCCCGGCCTTGGTGTAGGTGACGCAGAGGATCGCCTCGGGCCGCGCCCCGGCCAGCAGCAGGCGGGCCACCCGCTTGACCAGGGTCGAGGTCTTGCCCGAGCCGGCGTTGGCGGCGACGAAGGTCGAGGCGCGCGGATCGGAAGCCAGAACCTGGGGATCGGCGGCGGCGCTCATTCGCCGCCTTCCCCATCGCCTTCGCCGATCACATGCCACTCCCATACGCGGGCGAGATGATCGTAGTCGCCCCCTTGCCGGCCGATGAACTGCGGCGCGGCCCAGGACGGGTAGGGCGTGTCGGGCCGGTCGAACAGGGCCACGCGGCGCTTGAGGCCCTCAAACGCCGCCTCGGACAGGGCCTCGCTCTCGCCGGGAACGCCGCGGCGCTCCTCGCGGCCGGGCGCGCGGCCGCCGCTCACCCGGACATAGAGGAGTTCACCGGGCTTGGCCGCGCCCAGGTC
Organism: Pseudomonadota bacterium; assembly: GCA_030854165.1. Taxonomy (GTDB): domain Bacteria; phylum Pseudomonadota; class Alphaproteobacteria; order Caulobacterales; family Caulobacteraceae; genus Acaudatibacter. The sequence continues at coordinate 1,998 of JALYTR010000438.1, forward strand.
GGCGAAGCCGCCCCGCGCCAGAATGGCCCCTGTAAGAGTAAGCTGCGGCGAAAACCCGGCCCGAATCTGCTTGGCGCTCGGCGCCGCGCCGGTCTTGAAATCGAGGATGTCGGCGAACTCGCCGCGCGTCTCGATGCGGTCGGCCCGGGCGGTCAGGATGAAGGAACCGCCGGGCGCGTCGAACAGATGCTCGCCCCTGGCCTCGACGGTCAGCCGCGCTCCCGGCCGGCGCCGGCGCTCGAATTCGACCACCCAGGGCGCGACATTGGCGGCCAGAGCATGCTCGCGGGCCATCCGCGGCTCTGGCATGCCGGCTTTAGCCAGTTCCTCGATAACCAGGGCGGCGAAGCGGGCCTCGGCGTCGTCGGGCAGGGCGTCGGGATGCTCGCGGGCGAAGCGCTCGAAGGCGGCGTGAATGGCCGAGCCGCGCGCCATGGCCTCGACGGGGGCGTCCGGGGCGTCGAGGGGCTTCAATCTGAGAACATCGCGGGCGTAGATGGCGTAGGGATCGCGCACCCAGCGCTCCACGCCGGTCACCGACATTGTCCTGGGC
>JALYTR010000439.1 GCA_030854165.1 Pseudomonadota bacterium
CCTGGAACCGGCTGATCGACGAGCCCACGCGCATCGTATCAATCGGATCAAGACAATGGGCCGCTACAGGTCAATATTAGAGGCGGTTGGTATTAGCACTTTTGCGAGGGAGGGCGGGAGTTGACGGGGCAGTTGCACGCCCCCCTCATCCCAACCCCGCCAGATAGTCCAGCGCCGGCACGCTGGGCAGGAAGAAATACTCGCCGCCGGCGAAGCGGACGAAGGTCTCAACGGCCACGCGCCGGCGCAACGGTTGTCCTGGGAGGGTGAAGGGTCCCAAAGGTCCCAGCATCGGGTCGGTTTCGTCGAACAAGGTGGCGAAGGGCGGGTTCAAAAGCCAGTTCTGCTGGACGAACTCGAACTGCCGCGCCAGGTCGGTGACGAGGCACATGAACAGCAGACCACGCTCCGCCCCGTCATCGATCCGCGGGTTCGCGATGTCGGGGCCGAACTTGCGGCCACGCCGCAGGATGCGGTGATGGTTGGAGAATGTCAGCATGCCCGGCGCGCCGGCGGCGTCACGGGCCAGGCCGTCCCTGGGGTTGGCGCGGCGAACGTGGGCGCCTAGGGGACAGGAAAAGCCGTGCGGGTCGCCCTGGAAGTAGCCGAAGGCGTTGGCCGGTTGGGCTTCCCCGGCCGGGGAAGGGGCGCCTGGAGCGCTTTCCGCAAAAGTGGGAACTGGTTTTGCGATTGGAAAGCGCTCAAGTGTTTGAGGTAGAGCCTGTTTATCCCGATCGGGTTGATCGGGTTGATCGGGCCCGATCGGGACAGGCTCTGGCGCCAGGGGCGCGCCACCTCGGGTGCGGCCGATCGCCTTGGCGGCGAGGCCGTCGGCGTCCAGGGCCGGATCGGCGGCGGCGATCGCGGCGTCGTCCATCGAGGTCCAGAATCGCGCCACGTCCTGGCGCAGCTCGCGGACGACCAGGTAGCTGCCGTTCGCGCCCAGGTCGAGGAACCCGGCTAGCGCGCTTACCAGCGGCCCGGCGGCCAGTTCGTCGTGGGCGTCGGGGTAACCCATCAGGACGTCGCCGACGGCCACGCCGTGCCACGGGTCCCTGGAAGCCGCCGCGCCGCCGGAGGTGCGGATCTCGGGCCCAAACGGCAGGGGTTGGGAAATCCCGTCGGCGAAGCCGAAGTGTTCCCGCGAAATGCCGTGCTCGTCCAGGCGCAGGGTGAGTCGCACGCGGCGGCGGATTTCCACACCAGCGCCAGCCAGGACGCCCCGGGCCTTCTCGCACTCCGCGTCGAGCGCGCCGTCGTCGCGAGCGTAGAGGAGCAGGACGGCGTGGACGGCGACCGGGGCCTCCGCCCCGCCGCTCCAGATCGGGCCGCCGTCGATCACCGAGGGGCCGTCGTCGCCCAGGCGCCGGCGACGATCGATCTGCTGCATGCCTTCTCTGAACGGGTCGGAGAAACTGGCCAGGACGCCGGCGTCCAGCCCCATGGCGGCCAAGCCGCCGAACGTGAACGCGATCGCCGCGCAGGGCTGCGTTTGGCCGCCCGCATCGGTGATCGGGGTCCGCGCGCGCAGGGTGCCGAGCCACGCGCCGCCGGCCTCCGCAGGGAGCCCGAGAAACAGCGCTTCGGCGGCCGGCAGATGGGCGAACGGGCTGACCACCAGCCCTTGGGTCAACGCCGCGCACGCCGGCGCCAGGCCCCAGCCAGGGGTGGTCGAGACGGCGGCCTTGGCTACAGATCCAGAACCCACCTATCGGCCTCCTCTCGGCTCAAGGCTGGACGTCGCAGGCCCTCGGCCAACCGCGCCTGACGCTGGATCTGATTGACCGTGAAGCTCTTGTAGGCGGAAAACCAGAACTGGCTCTGGGTCATCGAATGGCGCGCCCAGGCCTTGAACTTCGCCCCGCGCGCCGCGCCGTCGAGGATCAGGAAACGGGTGGCCGGAAAGCCCACGGCGTTGGTCCAGGCCAGGGTCAGGCCGACATTCGCCTTTTCGATGAAGTCGTCGAGATAGGCTTCCCAACTGGCGTCGTAATTGCTGTGAAACATCAGGCGCCCGCCGTTGCTCACCAGCGCCCAATGGGCGAAGTGGATGGTGCGCATGCTGGCCAGATAGCCATCGCGGGCGCTCACCCGCAGGACAAGACCCAGTCCCCAAAGCCCGGCCCGGATGAGCACGGCGCGCAGAACGCCCGGCTTCACGTGGACCAGGCTGATCATGTGGTTCTGGACGGTCCGGTCCTCGGCCCTGGTCATGGCCATCTCATCGGCGAGGTTCACCTGCGGCGCGTCCTGCGAGGGGTCGGCCTTCTCCAACCGCCGAAGCCAGATCAGGATCCCGGCCACGCTGGCCGCCATCCCCACCGCCGCCGCCGCCGTCAGCCCCTCAGGGGATGCGCCGCCAAGCAGCGCGAACACGACCACGCCGGGCGCCGCCAGCCCGATCAGAGCCACCACGCCAAAGGCGATGAGCCGCGCCCAGTCCGCGAGATTTTCCACCACGCCGATCCGCGCGGCCGGCCTATCGCCCAGCCACGCGAAGTTCGCCGCCAAGGCGGCGTGGATTGCCGGCGTGGCCAGGCCGCGC
>JALYTR010000074.1 GCA_030854165.1 Pseudomonadota bacterium
GCGATCGCGCGCGCGATCGACTGAAGCCTTTCAACGAGGGGAACTTAGATAAACATGGCGGCGGTGAATACACTTTCGGTCATGTCGCCGGACGGCGGCCTGTCGCGCTATCTGACCGAAATCCGCAAATTTCCCATGCTGGCCAAGGACGAGGAGTTCATGCTCGCCAAGCGCTGGCGCGAGCATGAAGACCCGGAGGCGGCCCATCGACTGGTCACCTCCCACCTGCGCCTGGTGGCCAAGATCGCCATGGGCTACCGCGGCTACGGTCTGCCGATCGGCGAGGTGATCAGCGAGGGCAACGTCGGCCTGATGCAGGCGGTCAAGAAGTTCGAGCCCGACCGCGGCTTTCGCCTGGCCACCTACGCCATGTGGTGGATCCGCGCCTCGATCCAGGAATACATCCTGCGCTCCTGGTCCCTGGTGAAGATGGGCACCACGGCGGCGCAGAAGAAGCTGTTCTTCAACCTGCGCAAGGCCAAGAGCGAGATCAGCGCTCTGGAAGAGGGCGACATGCATCCCGACCAGGTGCGCCAGATCGCCACCAAGCTCGGGGTGCTGGACGCCGAGGTGATCAGCATGAACCGGCGGCTCTCCGGCCCCGACGCCTCGCTCAACGCGCCCCTGCGGGTGGACAGCGAGAACGAGTGGCAGGACTGGCTGGAGGACAAGGAGGCGGTCAGCCAGGAGACGCGCCTGGCCGAGGACGAGGAGAAGTCCCTCCGCATGGGCCTTCTCGAAGAGGCGATGACCGAACTCACCGACCGCGAACGCCACATCCTCACCGAGCGGCGGCTGAAGGACGACCCGACCACCCTGGAGACCCTGGCTTCCGAATACGGCGTCAGCCGCGAGCGGGTGCGCCAGATCGAGGTGCGGGCGTTCGAGAAACTGCAGAAGGCCATGCGCGCCGCGGCCATCGAACAGAACATGGTCAACGCCTGAGCGGCGCCAACCCGGAGCGCGGGCGTCTCGCCCGCGACTTACGCGGTTGGATTTGGAAAGACCGAATAGTGGCGGACGGGACGTCCGCCCTCCGGCGGAAGGAATATCGCCCTATCCCCCGAACGGGTCGCGCATGACGATGACGTCGTCGCGGTCGGGGCTGGTGGAGACGACGTCGGCGGGGGAGCCGATCAGTTCCTCGATCCGTCGGACGTATTTCACCGCCGCGTCGGGCAGGTCGCGCCAGGAACGGGCGCCGCGGGTGCTCTCGCGCCAGCCGGCGATTTCCTCATAGATCGGCGTCAGGGCGGCCTGTTCGCGCAGGCCGGCCGGCAGATAGTCCACAACCTTGTCGCCCAGCCGGTAGCCGACGCAGAGCTTCAGAGTCTCGAAACCATCCAGCACGTCGAGCTTGGTGAGGACGATCCCCTGGACGCCGCTCACCGTCACCGACTGGCGCACCAGCACCGCGTCGAACCAGCCGCAGCGCCGCTTGCGCCCGGTGACGGTGCCGAACTCGTTTCCCTGCCGGCCGAGCCGCTCGCCGGTCTCGTCGGTGAGTTCGGAGGGAAAAGGCCCCTCCCCCACCCGCGTCGAATAGGCCTTGACGATGCCCAGCACATAGCCGCCCGCCGCCGGCCCCACGCCCGAGCCCGCCGCCGCCTGGCCGGCCACGGTGTTGGACGAGGTCACATAAGGGTAGGTGCCGTGATCGACATCGAGCATGGCCGCCTGGGCGCCTTCGAACAGCACCCGCCGGCCGGCCTTCAAGGCCTGATCCAGCGCCCGCCAGGCCGGCTGCACGTAGGGCAGAACCTTGGGGGCGACGGCCCGCAGCAAAGCCAGCAGATCTCCGGCCGTAACCTCCGGCAGATCCAGGCCCCGTCGCAGGGGTTCGTGGTGGGCCAGCAGCCGCTCGATCTTTCCCTTCAGCGCCGCCTCGTCGGCCAGGTCGCAGAAGCGGATCGCCCGGCGCCCGACCTTGTCCTCGTAAGCGGGGCCAATGCCGCGACCGGTGGTGCCGATCTTGTTGGCCCCGGCCCGCGCCTCCCGCGCCGCGTCGAGGTCGCGGTGCAGAGGGAGGACCAGGCAGGCGTTGTCGGCCACCACCAGAACCTTTGGCGTCACGGCCAGGCCCTGGGCCCGCACCCGGTCGATCTCGGCGAGCAAGGACCAGGGATCGACGACCACCCCATTGCCGATGATGGAGAGCTTGCCCTGCACGACGCCGGACGGCAGCAGGGAGAACTTATAGGTGTTGTTTCCCACCACGATGGTGTGGCCGGCATTGTCGCCGCCCTGGAAGCGGACCACCACGTCGGCGCGGTTGGCCAGCCAGTCGATGACCTTGCCCTTGCCCTCGTCGCCCCACTGGGCGCCGATCACCGTCACATTGGCCACGTCTCACCGACCTCCCGCTGGGAAAGGCGGGCGGCCTTTCCGAGGCCGTTTAGCGCGGCGAGGGCGGCGCTTCCAGTGATAATGTCCTTCATCACGGATAGGAGGGCGTGGGAAAGAACGCCGTGAACGGCCGGAGTCGGGCCCGACACCAAGGGCGGTCGTCGACCCTAAGCGAATCTCCGAAGCTCCGCGATCTGAGCGTCCGCGCTCCAACGGTGAGGCTCGCGGTCCGCCTGCTACAGTGTTTCGTGCACACCCCATGGGCGGGTATGCTCGTGCGCACCGCGCAGAGACCACTGGTCGAGCAACTCGCCTCCGTAAAAAGGCGCATTGCCGATCAGGATCACCACGTCATGGCGTGGCATCGGGCGATCGCACACGCGGAACGCCCCTCACGCTAGGGGAGGTGCGGCGTCAACGGACGAATCCCATGCTTTCCAGCTTGAGCAGGATTTGCTGGGCGGCCAACTCGGCAGACAGTTGCCCGGTGTCGATCACCATTTCGGGCGCTTCCGGGATCTCGTAGGGGTCGTCGATGCCGGTGAACTCCTTGATCAGCCCTTTGCGAGCCTGAGCGTAGAGCCCTTTGCGGTCGCGCTGTTCACAAACCTCGATCGCGGTCGAGACGTGGATCTCGATGAATCCGCCGTAGGCCTGGACCATGTCGCGAACCCTGCGTCGCGTCGCCCGATAGGGCGCGATCGGCGCGCAGATCGCCACGCCGCCGGCCTTGGTGATCTCGGAGGCCACATAGCCGATGCGCTGAATGTTGAGGTCGCGGTGTTCCTTGGAAAATCCCAGTTCGCTGGAAAGGTGCTTGCGAACCAGATCGCCATCGAGCAGCGTCACGCGCCGGCCGCCCGTCTCGAGGAGCTTGACCAAGAGGATATTGGCGATGGTGGATTTCCCGGAACCTGACAGACCGGTGAAGAACACGGTGAAACCCTGTGTCCCCCGCTCGGGGTACTGCTTGCGCAGCTCGTCGAGCACTTCGGGATAGGAAAACCAGTTCGGAATATCGAGTCCTTCTTGCAGTCGGCGGCGGAACTCCGTTCCGCTGATATTCTTGACCTGCATGCCTGGCTTGACTTCGTCCGTCGGCATGTATTGCGCGAGATCGTCGACGTAGACCATCTCCTGGAAGGGGACCATGGTGATGTCGAGTTCCTGCCGGTGCTTCGCGAATAGCGCCTGGGCCTCGTAGGGTCCATAGAAAGGCTTGCCGCTGGAATCCTTGCCCGGCCCGGCGTGGTCGCGGCCGATAATGAAATGGGTGCAACCGTAGTTCTTGCGGATGATGCCGTGCCATAGCGCCTCGCGCGGGCCGCCCATGCGCATGGCGAGATTGAGAAGGCTCAGGCTCGTGGTCTGTTCTGGATATTGCTTCAACAACAGTTCGTAGCAGCGCACCCGCGTGTAGTGGTCCACGTCGCCGGGTTTGGACATCCCGACGATGGGCTGGATCAACAGGTTGGCCTGGTTTTCCCGCGCGGCGCGGAAGGTCAGCTCCTGGTGGGCGCGGTGCATCGGATTGCGCGTCTGAAAGGCAACGATTTTCCGCCAGCCGAGCTCTTCGAACTTCGATCGCAGTTCCGCCGGCGCGTGCCGCAGCAGCTTGAAATCATAATGAAGATGCGGCTCGACGCCCTTGAGCTTGCCGCCCAGGTAGACCGCGCCGGCCTGGTTCATCAGATAATTGACGCCCGGGTGAATCTGGTCCGTCGTCCCGAAAACCTTCTTGGCCTCGTGGTCCTTGTCGGGCGTCCAATTATCCGCAACCCGCAGGGTCGCGATGATGACGCCCTCTGGATCGCGCAGCGCGATGTTTTCGCCGTCGCTCAAAGTCTCGGCGAATTTTTGAGACACATCGAGCGTGATGGGCATGGGCCAGAGCACACCCGACGGCAGGCGCATGTCGTTCACGACCCCGTCGTATTCGTCGCGCGTCAGGAACCCGTCGAGCGGCGAAAAGGCTCCGTTCAGCAGCAGTTCGAGATCGCACAGCTGGCGCTCCGTGAGATTCCACGATTTGTAGTCGCGCGCATTGACTTTTTCTGCATCGACGGCCGAGCCATGCAGATATAAATCTTTAAGATCGCCACCATGTGCTTTCTTGAACACACCCATTTTTTCTTTAGCTCCTTGATTTAATGTTTGAGTTAACTTCAGACAGGTCTCGATCGCGGCGACGAAAGCGTCAATTTACGAATAACGATTTGGCTCGATAATTCGCGGGGCGCGATTCTGATCGGTGTTTCGCGGTCGCCAGGGGGGCGCCCTGGTCCCGATCAGCTCCGCCTCATCGAGGGCGAACTTCCGCGCCCTGTCCCAAACGGCGCCGGCGCGCGGGGCGTTGTCGAGCCCGTCCAGACGATCGGTTCCGAGCGCCGCCAGCCGGAAATGGTAGTGGTGGGCTCCCTGGTCGCGCGTGGGTTGCGGCCCGTCGTAGCCGCGATTGCCGAAGTCGTTGACGCCGAGCCCATAGCCGGAGATATCCTCCCCCTCGTGAAGCGTGATCCGGTCGCCTGGGATGTCATAGACTGCCCAGTGCCAGAATGAGCCGCCCGGGGCGTCGGGATCCTCGACCACCAGCACAAAGCTGCGAGTGCCCTCGGGCGCCCCAGTCCATTCAAGTGGCGGCGAGATATTGTGGCCGTCTCGCGCGTACTCGTCGGGAATCCGCCTGCCATGATCGAACACCGGACTGATGAGCTTGAGCGCCATCTTCTCCTCCTGTGTCCCGCCGCGTGGTGTAACCGCGGCGGCTAAGCCATCGTGGTCTCCGGCTGGGCCGGGTCGATCAGGCCGCCATGATTGGCAGGTTGACGATGGGACTATCGCTCAGGCTCGCGACGGATTCCAGGCTTAAGTAACGCGAGCGCTGGACGGCCCATTCGTTGTTCTGCGCGAGCAGTATGACGCCGCCTCGCCGGCCGTCCTGCTCGACACCCGCGCGGTGATCTGGCTGGCGACTGGAGCGCCGATTGCCCAAGAAGCGAAAGAGCGCCTTGTCAAAGCGGCGATGGCCGGCGCGATCTTCGTCTCGCCGATTTGCACCTGGGAGATCGGCCTGCTCAGCCGGCCCAAGGCCGGTCGAACGCACCAGTTCCTCCCCGACCCGGTGACTTGGTTCGCGCGGTTCATGGCCGGCCGGGCACGAGGGCGGCGCCGTTCACCGCCGAAATCGCCATCGCGGCCTCGCTGCTGCCAGAACCCTTGCACAGCGATCCGGCCGACCGCCTGCTGATCGCCACGGCGCGGGAAATGAACCTGCCGATCCTCACGCGAGATCGGAAGATCATCGACTATGCCGATGCGGGGCGTGTGGCGATCATAGTGTGTTGAAAGGAAATCGCTGATCGACCTTGACAAGGTAATTAGCCATCCCACATTCGGTCAATGGTCACCCGTTACTGGTTTATTGTACGCCGATCGGGACGCCCGTCAATTCAAATCGATGTGATCGTATCTGCCCTATTATCTCAAGCTGCACAGATCGTCGGTTCGACAGACGCTGTCTTGGAACACGAAAAAATGACTGATTATACTTCCGATATTCATGTATTTTTTCGATTTAAGTCGCTAAATTTCGTACAAGAGATGGCGGCAAAACTGATATTTGGTTGGTCGTTTCTTAAGGTATGCTATCCTAAGTAACGATGTGTGCTTAATGTGTCGGGCAAAATCTACGACCTCCGCCTTTCCCCTACAGCTCCAGTTCTCCCCCCAGCGCGCCTTCCGCCATGGCGCAGTGCATGGCGATGCCTCTGGCCATGACGTCCTCGTTCAGGGTCATGCGGTTGGAGTGGAGGGCGCAGCAGGTGCGGTAGTCGCCGCCCTGGGGGGACGCGCCCAGGAAGGCCATGGCGCCGGGGACTTTTTGCAGGATGTAGGAGAAATCCTCCGCCCCCATCATTGGGTGAGCCATGGTCACCCACGCCTCCTCGCCATAGAGGGCCTTGGCGGCGCGCTCAGCCAGATCGACCACCCGCCCGTCATTCACCGTGACCGGGAAGCCGTGCTCGATTTCCACCTCGGCGGTGGCGCCATGGGCGGCGGCGATGTGTTCGGCCACCTTGCGAATGCCCTCGTGGGCGATGGCCCGGGTGGGTTCGGAGAGGGTGCGCAGGGTGCCCCACAGCCGGACATCCTCGGGAATCACATTGTCGGTCGTGCCCCCCTCGATGCGCGGCAGGGTGATCACCGCCGGGTCGCTGGCCGGGATACGGCGGGTGACGAAGGCCTGCAGGGCCAGGACGATCTCGCAGGCCACCGGGACCGGATCGAGGGCGTCGTGGGGCATGGAGGCGTGGCCGCCCCGGCCGACCACCCGGATGCGCAGCTTGTCGGAGGAAGCGAGCAGGGGGCCGGTTCTGCTGGCGAAAACGCCGGCCGGCATGTTGGGCGAGATGTGCAAGGCGAAGGCGGCGTCCGGCAGGGGGTCCAGCAGGCCGTCCTCGATCATGAACCGCGCCCCGTGCCAGCCCTCCTCGCCCGGCTGGAACATGAACATCACCGTGCCGGAAAGACGTTCGCGGCGCTCGCACAAGGCGCGGGCGGCGCCAGCCAGCATGGCCACATGGGTGTCGTGGCCGCAGGCGTGCATGGCGCCCTTGGCCCGCGAGGTGAAGGCGAGGCCGGTGTCTTCGATGAGCGGCAGGGCGTCCATGTCGCCGCGCAGCAGCACCGTGCGGCCGTTGGCCGGGCCGCGCAGGATGGCCATCAGGCCGCTGGTCGAGGGGCCCTCGCGAATCTCCAGCGGCAGGCCGGCCAGGGCCGCCTTCACCTTGGCAGTCGTCAGGGGCAGATCGAGGCCCAGTTCCGGCTCGGCGTGGATGGCGCGGCGCAGGGCGACGGCGTCCGCCAGCAGGGCCTCGCCGACTGCGGTCCAGCTTTCGCTATCGAGGGTGAGGGCGTTCATGGCGGGTCTCGCGGGACAAGGAAAGCAGTGGCTACCTTGCGCGCCGGCCTTGCGATAAGTCCATGGCCAATGACCGTCACCGTGGCCGATATCGAGGATGCCGCCCGCGCCATCGCCGGCCACGCCGTCGTCACGCCCCTGCTGGAAAGCACGGCCCTGAACGAGGCGTTGGGCGGGCGGGTGCTGATCAAGGTCGAAACCCTGCAGCGGGCCGGGGCGTTCAAGTTCCGTGGGGCCTACAACCGCCTGAGCCGGCTCACCGCCGAAGAGAGGGCGCGCGGGGTGGTGGCGTTTTCCTCCGGCAATCACGCCCAGGGCGTCGCCCTGGCGGCGCGCCTGCTGGGTATGCCGGCCGTGATCGTCATGCCGTCCGATGCGCCCAAGGTGAAGGCGGAGGCGACGGCGGCCTACGGAGCCGAAATCCGCTTCTATGACCGCGCCCGCGAAAGCCGCGAGGCCATCGCCGCGACCATCGCCGCCGAGCGGGGCGCGATCGTCGTGCCGGCCTTCGACGATCCGTTCATCGTCGCCGGCCAGGGCACGGTGGGCCTGGAGATCGCCGACCAGGCCGAGGCGCTTGGCGCGGCGCTCGACTTGGTGGTCGGGCCGGTGGGCGGCGGTGGCCTGATGGCGGGATGCGCGATGGCGATCAAGGCGCGGTTGCCGCGAACGGAAATCTTCGGCGTCGAGCCCGAGGGCTTCGACGATACGCGCCGCTCGCTCGAGGCGGGCACGCGCCGCGCCGCGCCGCCAGCGCCGCGCTCCCTCTGCGACGCACTGGAATCGCCGATGCCCGGCGAGATCACCTTTCCCATCCTGCAGGCTAACCTCGCCGGCGTTTTGACGGTCAGCGATGCCGAAGTGGCGAGCGCCATGCGTTACGCCTTCACCACGCTGAAGCTGGTGGTCGAGCCCGGCGGCGCGGTCGCCCTGGCGGCTCTGCTGTCGGGCAAGATCGTCCTGGCCGGACGGACGGCGGCCATCGTCCTGTCGGGCGGCAATGTCGATCCCGAACTCTTCGCGCGGGTGTTGGCCAGCGAGCTCTAGCGATCTGCGGTCGGACTCTGCCCCGCCCACGCTCTGGCGAAGGCTAGGACCTGGGCGGCCACCGTCTCAACCTGCCAGGCGTCCTTGGCGTCCAGGAAGCCGCCGCCTGTTTCCAGCAGACCCGGGCCGGTGTTCAAGGTCGCGCCGAGCGGGGTGGGCCAGCCGCGCAGGGCGTGGACGATGGCGCGCAGAGCCGCCAGGGTCGAGCCGGCCGCCTGGGCGCCGCTGGCCGCCACGATGCAGCCC
>JALYTR010000075.1:0-3998 GCA_030854165.1 Pseudomonadota bacterium
CCCCCGGAAGCGCCGCCGCCGCCGGCTCCCCCGACTTTCGAGACCCGTGATTACGTCATCTACTTCCCCTTCGATCAGTACGTGATCACTCCCGAAGCCCAGTCGGTCCTTCAGGACGCGGCCAAATACGCCACCGACGGCCACGCCACCCGCGAAGCGGTGGTCGGCTATACCGACACCTCCGGCTCGGTGGCCTACAACCTTCGTCTGTCCGAGCGGCGCGCCAAGGCCACCGCCGATGGCCTGGTCTCCCTGGGCGTCCCCCAGACCAGCCTCGACGTGTCCTGGAAAGGCAAGTCCGACCTCGCCGTCCAGACCGGCGACGGCGTCAAGGAACCCCTCAACCGCAGAGCCACGATCCACATCCAGTTCTGATCGCGACCCTTCGGTTCAATACCGCCTCAAAGGAGAGCCCGGCCGAAAGGCCGGGCTCTTCCCTTTGTCGGACGCGGCGTGTGTCTGGACCTTTCGCCGCCATGGATTTAACCATTCCTGGCGCGGTCGCCGAGTTGATGGCGTTTCGAAGTCGCCCCGCTCGGCGCGGCTGGCGTAGATGGCGATTAGAGCAGCCCATTCTCAAGGATCCCACGAGATGAAGACAGTCATCCTAGCGGGAGGATTGGGCAGCCGGCTTGGCGAGGAAACAGCGATTCGTCCCAAGCCCATGGTGGAAATCGGCGGCCGGCCGATTCTGTGGCATATCATGAAGATCTATTCAGCCTATGGGCTGAATGAGTTCATTGTCTGCCTAGGATACAAAGGCTATCTCATCAAAGAATATTTCTCAAACTATTTTCTACATTCGTCGGACGTCACCATCGATCTTTCAAAGAACACCGTGGAGGTTCATCAGAACCACGCCGAACCTTGGCGCATCACCCTGGTGGACACCGGTCCCGACACCATGACCGGCGGCCGCCTGCAGGCCTGCGCGCCCTATCTGGAGACCGATCAGCCGTTCTGTTTCACATATGGCGACGGGGTGGCGGCGATCGATATCGCCGCGTTGATCGCCTTTCACAAGCGGCATGGCAAACGCGCCACCATCACCACGGTGGCGCCGCCGGGTCGGTTCGGGGCGCTCGAGTTCGACGGCCCCTTGGTGACCAATTTTCGCGAGAAGCCGGCCGGTGACGGCGGCCGGATCAATGGTGGATTCTTCGTCGCCGAGCCGGCCGTGCTGAATCTGATCGACGGTCCAGGCTGCATTTGGGAGCGGGCGCCGCTGGAGCGCCTCGCGGCGGACCGCGAACTGGCGGCCTACCATCACGACGGGTTCTGGCACGCCATGGACACCCTGCGCGACAAAATCGTCCTGGAAGACCTGTGGGCCGCGGGCGATGCGCCCTGGAAGGTCTGGTAGGGAAGTGGATTTCTGGCGCGGAAGACGCGTCTTTCTCACCGGCCACACCGGCTTCAAAGGCAGCTGGCTGTCGCTGTGGCTGGCTGATCTGGGTGCGGAGGTCACCGGCTTCGCCTTGGCCCCGCCAACGCGTCCCAGCCTGTTCGAACTGGCGCGCGTCGATGGACTGGTTCGCTCCGTCGAGGGCGACATTCGCGATCTCGAGGGTTTGACCGGCGCCCTGCTGGCCGCGAGACCAGAAGTGGTCATCCACATGGCGGCGCAGTCGCTGGTTCGCGCCTCTTACCAGGAACCGGTCGCGACCTACGCCACCAACGTCATGGGCACGGTCAATATCCTGGAAGCAGTGCGCCAAGCGGCCGAGACGCGGGCCATGGTCTGCATCACCAGCGACAAATGTTATGAGAACCGCGAAACCGACATCGCCTATCGCGAGGGCGACGCCATGGGCGGCCACGATCCCTACAGCAGCAGCAAGGGATGCGCCGAACTGGTGACCGCGGCCTACCGGCGCTCGTTTTTTATCCCCGCGCGGACGGGCGGCCGCGGCGTTGGGGTTGCGACGGCCAGAGCCGGCAACGTGATCGGCGGCGGCGACTGGGCCAAGGATCGGCTGATTCCGGACCTGATCCGCGGGTTTTCGGTTGGCGCGCGGCCGGCCATCCGGTTTCCCGGCTCGATTCGTCCATGGCAGCACGTGCTCGAACCGCTCGGCGGTTATCTGTTGCTGGCGCAAAGACTTTGGCGGGGTGACGACGCCGTCGCCGACGCCTGGAACTTTGGACCCGAAGAGGCGGACGCGCGCGAGGTGGGCTGGATCGCCGACCGTCTCGCCCAGCTTTGGGGCGAGGGGGCCGCCTGGGTTCGCGTCGGCGAAGAGCAGCCCCATGAAGCGGCCTGTCTCAAGCTCGACTGGTCGAAGGCTCGCGCGGTCCTCGGATGGCGACCCGCATGGACACTTGAGGGCAGCCTCGCGCGGATTGCCGCCTGGCATCGCCGTTTCGCCGCGGGAGAGGACGCCCGGGCCCTTACGCTCGAGCAGATTCGCGAGTACGGGGCACCCATTCATTCGCCGTTCGAACCAAGCCCGGCGGGAGCCGGCGCCGGCTCGTTCGTCACAAGGGAAGGCCCACCATGACTGCAAGCCGACGCCGAGTCGCCGACGTAATCGTCCAGATTCTGATCGATCATGGAATGACCGATGTCTTCATGCTGACCGGCGGCGGGGCGATGCACCTCAATGACGCCTTCGGCCGGCGCGGCGAACTGCGCAAGATTTTCAACCATCACGAACAGGCGTCATCGATCGCCGCCGAAAGCTATGGCCGGGTGTCGGGAAAGCTGGCCGTCCTCAACGTCACCACCGGCCCGGGCGGGGTCAACGCCCTCAACGGGGTCTACGGCGCCTATGTGGATTCGATCGGCATGATTGTCGTCTCCGGCCAGGTCAAGCGCGAGACCTATGCGCGGAATTTCCCCATCGCCCTGCGGCAGTTGGGCGAACAGGAGATCGACATCGTCTCCATGGTGCGTGGGATCACCAAATACGCGGTGACCCTGCAGGATCCGATGCAGGTTCGCGTGGTCATGGAAAAGGCGATCTGGCTGGCCAGCCGCGGTCGCCCAGGCCCGGTGTGGATCGACGTGCCGATGGACATCCAGGGAACCCTGGTCGATCCGGACGCCCTGCCCAGCTTCGATCCGGCGGCGAACCCCTCCGACGAGGGAGTCGCGCCCAACACTCGTCTCGAGGAGAACGCCCTGACCGGGGACGCCCTTCGAGCGGAGGTGCGCACGGTTCTCGATGAGCTCGCCGGCGCCAGGCGGCCGGTGATCTTTCCGGGCGGCGGGGTTCGCATCGCCGGCGCCTACGACGCCTTCGTGACCTTCGTCGAAAGACTGGGCGTCCCGGTCATAACCGCGTTCAACGCCCATGACCTGTTGGCTCACGATCACCCCCTCTATGCGGGACGACCTGGAACCATTGGGGACAGGGCCGGCAATTTCGTGGTCCAGAACGCCGACTATGTGTTGGTTCTGGGCTGCCGGCTGAGCATGCGCCAGATCAGTTATAACTGGGACTCCTTCGCCCGCCACGGCAAGGTCGCCATGGTCGAGATCGACCAGGCGGAGCTGGCCAAGCCGATGCTCCATCTGCACCGGCCGATCCACGCCGACCTGCGGGATTTCCTCGAAGAGGCGAACCGGCAACTTGCCGGCTCGGAGCGGCGATTCCAGGGCGCCGACTATGTGCCCGGATGCAAGGCGCTGGTGGCCCGCTATCCGGTGGTGCTCGATGAATATTGGCAAAAGCCGGCGCCGGTGAATCCCTATTGTTTCGGCCAGACCCTGTTCGACCTGCTGGACGAAGACGATATCGTGGTGACCGGCGACGGCACCGCCTGCGTCACCACCTTTCAGGCGGCCAGGATCAAGGCCGGCCAGAGGCTCTATTCCAACGGCGGCTGCGCCTCGATGGGCTACGACCTGCCCGCCGCCATCGGCGCCTATTACGCCACCGGCGCGAGGCGGATCGTCTGCCTGGCCGGCGACGGCAGCGTGATGATGAATTTGCAGGAGTTGCAGACCATCGCGGGCAACCGCCTGCCGATCAAGGTCTTCGTCCTCAACAACG
>JALYTR010000075.1:4008-8553 GCA_030854165.1 Pseudomonadota bacterium
CTATCACTCCATGCGCCAGACGCAGGAAAACTACTTCCCGGACAATCCGGTCGGCTGCGGTCCCGAAAGCGGCCTGACCTTTCCCGATTTCGCGCGTCTGGCCGAGGGCTTCGCCATCGCCGCCTCGCGCATCGCCGATCACGCGAGCCTGCGCGAGGGCATCGCCGCCGCCCTGGCCGGCGAGGGGCCGCACCTTTGCGAAGTCATGATCGACCGGGCGCAGCAGTTCGCCCCCAAGCTGCTCTCCCGCCGCCTGGAGGATGGAACCATGGTATCACCGGTGCTGGAGGACATGGCTCCCTTCCTGTCGCGTGAGGAGCTGGCGGCCAATATGTTCGTGGGGGAATCGGTGGAATGAGGCGCCACGCGGTTTTCGACCTGGACGGCACCCTCCTGGACAGCGTGCCGCTATGCGCCGAGATCCTCAACGCCATGCTCGCCCGGCGCGGAGCCGCGGCGCGCGTGACCGGCGATCAGACACGCCGGTACGCGAGCGGCGGGGGGTTGGCGATGGTCACCGCTCTGCTGGGAGGCGATTGCGGCGATCCCCACCTCGCCATCGCGGAGTTTCGCGAGCGCTACGCCGCCATGCCGACCCCGCCCACCAGCCTTTATCCCGGCGTGCGCGAAGGGCTGGCGCGCCTCGTCTCGCACGGGGTCGAACTGGCGATCTTCTCGAACAAGCCCCAGGCCCTGTGCGAAAAGGTGCTGACTGAGCTTTCCATCGCGGCACTTTTCTCCGCCGTGGTCGGAGCGCGGCCTGGATTGCCCCCCAAGCCCGATCCGGCGGGATTTTTCATGGCTCTGAAGATCGCCGGGGGGACGGCCTCGCGTAGCTGCTACATCGGCGACAGCGAACTTGACCATGCGGTCGCGGCGCGAGCGGGCGTACCGTTCGTGATGGTCACCTACGGTTATGCCGATCCGGCTGAGACGTTCCCCAACGCCCACCTGGCCCACAGCTTCGCCGACGCGACGTCCATCAGCGAATCCAACCTGGTCCGCCGATCCCCTCGCCCACCACCTGGCGTCCTGAAGAGCGTCGCGTGATCGATAGCCGCGCGCCCTATCCGACCCTCACGGGCCTTGGCGCCCGGCGCTTGGTCGAGGGACCCTGGCGGATCGCCGTGGCGGGGGCGGGCGGGTGGATGGGTCTGGCCGCGCTCGAGGAATTGCACGGCCTGCTGGGTGGCGCATTCCACCGGCGGGTGGTTTGTTTCGGCTCGGACCGGCGGCGCCTTTCTCTGCGCGGCGGCCTCGTTGTCGAGCAACAGCCCCTGAGCGAGCTTGCCCGTTTGGCGCCGGCGCCGACCCTGGTCCTGCATCTCGCGTTTCTCACCCAGGAGAAGGCCGGCCTGATGCCGCGGGGCGACTACATCGCGGTCAACCGCGCGATCTCGGACCAGGTCTTCGAGGCCCTGGGTCCGATCGGCGCGGAAGGCGTCTTCGTCGCCTCGTCGGGCGCCGTGGAGTTGGCGAAACGGCCGGACGCCAATCCGAACAAGGCGCTCTACGGCGCGCTCAAGCTGGAGGACGAGGCGCGGTTCAGCGCGTGGGCCAATGAGCGCGGCAAGCGGACGGTCATCGCGCGAATCTTCGGACTCGCGGGACCCTATATCAACAAGCTCGACTCCTACGCCCTGGCCTGTTTCATCGCCGATGTGCTGGCGGGGCGTCCCATCGCGATCGAGGCGGCGGGACCGGTGTTCCGATCCTATGTGGCCGTCGATGAACTGATGAGCGTCTCATTCGGTCTGCTGACCGATGGGACGGTGGGCGCGACCCTGTTCGACACCGCCGGGAAACGCGGCTACGAAATGGCGGAAATCGCGGAGGGGGTCGCCCTGGCGATGGGCCATCCCCGCGGCATTCTCAGACCGCCCATGACGAGCGCTGAAACCGATCGCTACGTCGGCGATGGAACGCTCTACGAGAGTCTGCGGCATGAATTGGGGGTGGAAGAGGTTGGATTCCGCCGCCAAGTACGGGAAACGGCGAAATTCATGGCCGAAAACTCTTTGGCGGTCTAACTAGTCCCGGCCTCCCGGCCACAGCAAAATGGAATGTCACCAAGTGTGGGCGAAACCGGCAACGCGGCGAACGATCTGGCGGGCGAGTCGAATACCGCTTTGCGTCGCCCTCGTGGTTTCGGGCGCGATCTGTGCGGCCAGCGGCGCCGCCGTCGCGCAGACCTCGCCTTACGGCCAATATGACGCCTACGGAAACCCGACGTCCCAAACCGCCCCGGACGGCGGCAATGGAAACCAGGCGCCCGGATACAATCAGCAGGCCGGGTCCGGGCAAGGACAGCCGCAAAACGGCGGATACGGCGCGCCGTATGGCATTGACGCTGGCGCGCCGCAGTCGGCGGTTCCGACCGGAGGGTATAGTCCGCTCGTCATTCCCAATACCACCGTGCCCCCGACTTCGCAGGAAAACGCGACCGTCCCGGTCACGCGGCCCGGGCAGTCCGACGCGATCGCGCCGCCTCTCTACGCGCGTCCCGGCGCGGCCCCCGGCCAGTTCCAGCTCTACACGCGTCCGCCGCCGCCGCTCAGTGACTTCGAGAAGTTCGTCGCCGAGACTCTGGGCCGCCCGCTGCCACGATTTGGCGCTTCCTTGGTGCTCAACGGGGGGCGAGGCTTCGCCACCGGCCCGACCACCACCGTGCCCCCCGACTACGCCCTCAATCCGGGCGATGAACTGCTCATCGGGGTGACGGGTTCGGTGGAGGCCGATCTGAGGCTGGTGATAGACAGCGAAGGTCGGATTTTCGTGCCCCGCATAGGCGCGATCAACATCGCCGGGGTCAGATACGGCGACCTGGCCGCCGCCCTGCAGCGGCGCTTCGACCAGCAGTTCAAGAAGGCCAAGGTCTCGGTGGTCATCGGCCGGTTGCACGGCATCACCGTCTATGTGACCGGCTACGCGGTCAGTCCGGGCGCCTATACGGTGAGCAGTCTTTCGACCCTGGTCGATGCGGTGCTGGCGGCGGGCGGGCCATCGGCGGGGGGCAGCTTCCGCTCCATCCAACTGCGCCGGGGCGGCCAGCTCGTCACCGAACTCGACCTCTACGATCTGCTGCTCACCGGCGACAAGACTCATGACGCGGTGCTGCAGAACGAGGACGTGCTGAATGTCGGACCGGCCGGCCCGGAAGTGGCCGTCACCGGCGCCGTCAACGCCGAAGCCATCTATGAGGCCAAGCCGGGCGAGACCCTCGGCGATGTCGTCCGCTACGCCGGCGGCTTCAACTCCCTGGCCGATGAAACCCGCGTGGTGGTTTCCCGCCTGGCCGATTTGGACACCACCGGCTCGCAACAACTGACCTTCGCCGCCGCCAAGCGCTTTCCCGCCGAACGGGGCGATATCGTTCGCGTCCTTTCGCTGGCCAACGTGGCCAGGCCGCTGGAGAGACAGGCGATCCTGGCCACCATCGAAGGCGAGGTGGACCACGCCGGCCGATACTACCTCACGCCCGGCTCGACCCTGGCCGACCTGCTCGCCCAGGCCGGCGGCATGACCGCTGGCGCGTTCGTGTTCGGGACCGAGCTCGATCGCGACGCGATCCGCGAGCAGCAGCAGGCCAGCTTCGACAAGGCCATCGACAACCTGGAACTGGCGGCCGCCGCAGTGCCCCTGCAGTCGCAGAACGGCACCGCCGACCGGGCCACCTCCACCGCCGCGCGCGGCCAGGCGTCCCTAGCGGTGATCGAGCGGCTCAAGGCGCGCAAGCCCGACGGCCGCCTGGTTCTCAACCTCTCTTTCGAGGCCCGCAATCTGCCCGGAGCGCTGGCTCTGGAGAACAACGACCGGATCTTCATACCGCCGAGGCCGACCAGCGTGGGCGTATTCGGCGCGGTCTATGAAGCCGGCTCTTTCGCCTTCACGCCGGGCACGCGGATTTCCGACTATCTGAGGCTTTCCGGCGGCCCGCAGAAGATCGCCGACAAGAGCGAGATCTTCGTGGTGCGCGCCAACGGCTCGGTGCAGTCCAGCCAGCAGATCCATGGCTTCGCGAACCGGCCGGCCTTGCCGGGCGATGTGATCTTCGTGCCGGTGCGGACCTCGCGAACGGCGCTCGAAAAACTCCTCGATATCGCCACCCTGGTCTATCAGTTCGGCATCGGGGCCTTGGCCCTGAAGGCGATCGGCGGGTGACTCCGCCGCCGACGATCATGGCCGGTGTGCTGGATACGGCCTGGTTCCGGCGCCCGGCGCGGCGGCGGCTCACCTTCGCGGTCGCGGCGGTCATCCTGGCGGTGTTTTGCGTATGGCCTCGGCACTACGTAGCCAAGGCCGAGCTGTTGCCCCAGGAATCGGGCGGTGGCTTGAGCGCGCTGCTGAGCGGAGGCGCCGGCGGCGGCCTTTTGAACATCGGGGCCTTGCTCGGGAGGCCTCAGTCCATCGAAACCGAACTCGCCGTGGGCCGAAGCCACGCCGTTGTTCGCGACGTGATCGCGCGGTTGCACCTGATAGGGCGTCGAGGCTTGCGTGACGCCAGTCAGGCCGAAGTCAAACTGAGAAAGAAGGTCAATATAGAGG
>JALYTR010000440.1 GCA_030854165.1 Pseudomonadota bacterium
GCGGTGCACCGTGATCTGGTCGCCTATGGAGAAGCGCTGGGACGTGAAGCGGGAAGCGGCGCGGTTCCGCCCGCCAAACTGATCGCGCCGATGCTGGGACGATTCATGGCCACCGACCGGGCGTTCGCCAAGGTGCGCCGATCGGCCCTAAGCCTCACGACGGCTGGCGCGGGATCCTCGCCGCGGACATCGACCGAGCCATGCTGAGAAACCGTCGCAGGGCCGGATTGTCGTTGGTTGGCAACCAGACGGCGCTGTAGGGCAGCACGTCGGTCGACGTCGCCAGCGGTCGAAAGACGACGTCGGGGTACTGCGTCGAGATCGCCGATTCGCTCACGAGGCTTACGCCAAATCCCAGGGCGACCAGATGCATCAAGGTCTCGCGACAGACGCCGTGGCGTTCCACCGAGGGGCTGCGGCCCAGGGCCGCTAGCCGGCAGACGATATAGTCGTGGATCTCTGGACCAGGCGCGCAGCGGCTGACGATGAAATGCTGATCCTGTAACGCGCCCCAACCGACTTCCTGTTCGCCGGCGAGCGGATCGCTGGCCGGCAGAACGACAAACACTCGCGCCTCCCAAAGGATGAGCGCGTCACAGTGCGACGCCGGCAACGTCCCGGTGACGACCGCGACATCCAGCTGACGGGCGCTGATCTTCGCCAGATGCTCGCTCGCCGAGCCCTCGACGATCTCGATGGCGACCGCCGGGTGCGTCTCGCGATAGGCGCCGAGCACCTCTCGCACGCGGCCGCCCGACAGGGAGGAGAGGATCCCGATGCGAATCGCGCCCTCGGCGCCGCGGCCCGCGCCGGCGGCCGCCTTCACGGCGTGGTCAATCTCGGCGAGCGCCGAGCGCGCGCCGGTGAGGAACCGCTGGCCGGCCTGCGTCAGCCTCACCCCCGTCACGTCACGCTCGAAGAGGGAGACGCCGAGCCTGTCTTCCAGAGCCCGCACTCGGCGACTCACCGCCGACTGACTCACCCCCAATACGGCGGCCGCTCGGCTCAGACTCAGGTGTTCCGCCACCAGCAGCGCTTGGGAAATCGAGACGAAACTGACCATGGGGCGGCCCCATGGAGAGCGCTTCCGGCGGGATTATGACGAAGAGTGATCTCGCGGCTTTCTGCACGCATGGTTGACGGAGGCGTGCCGATACGGCGCCGCGGTGTCGTCCTCGCGCGCCGCGAGGGTGCCGCGCCCGAAAGAATTGCGTTTGGCTCAAACCGATCAGGCCGGGCTGGACGGCCTCACTATCGCTTGGCGATATGAAAAAATTCCCCCGACTAAACCCCCGACTAGCCATAGAATTTAGTCGGGGCTGGCTGGCTGTCCGCCGTCTATTTATTGTTTTTATTGGAAAAATTGGCGCGCTCGGAGCGATTCGAACGCCCGACCCCCAGATTCGTAGTCTGGTGCTCTATCCAGCTGAGCTACGAGCGCGCGCCGCCTTTCCGGCGAAGGGCGGAGCCTAGTCGGGACAGGCGACGCCGCCGGCGCTGCCTGGATCGCCCGTTTTGGCGAAGGCGACCCAGTAGGCGTGCATGGCCTGGGCGATCCTGGCGTCCTCGGGCGTGGCGGCGGGGATCTTGTACGGGCCGTAGCTGATCGGCGCCTCGGGGAGGTTGTCGAACACATACATGATTTCCCCGCCGTGCGGCGCGCCGGGCATTTCGGCCCACTGGGCGGCCGGCACATAGGAGAAGAAGTAGACGAAGGCCGGAACGCCGGCCTTGACCATCTGGCGGGCGAGGTGGCGATCGGGTTCGATCACCGCCGCGTCCGTGGTCGCGTCCATGGCCACCTTGGCCAAGTCCTCCCGTCCGCCGTAAAGGGCGATGAGCGCGCCGCGCAGGGGGCCTGCCTTGGCGAGCGTCGCCTCGGGGTCCTGGCGGATCTTGGGAAACAGGCTCGCCTCCCAGCTGTTGCCGCCCTGCAGGAAGGGGACCTTGGCCTGAAGGCCGGCGGCGAAGGCGGCCGGAACCGATTGGGGGGCGACCACGCCGTCGACCATGGGAGCAGGAATGGTCGGATCGCCGAGACCCTTGGGCGCCGTGTTCAACTTTTCGGCCGGCAGGGCGCGCAGGGCGGCCAGGGCGGCGGCGTCCTCGCCCTTCACGCCCAGGCCCTCGGCGACCTTGGTTCCCACCGCCTCGGCCGAATCGGCCCCGCCGCGAATCGGCGCTCCGGCAACGCGGCCGAAACCCGATTCGGAGATCGCCTTGGAAAAGAGGCCGCGGGCCATGGGCGAGACCATCAGATAGTTCACCGACATGGCCCCGGCGCTCTCGCCGAAGATGGTGACGTTGGCCGGATCGCCGCCGAACGCCGCGATATTGGCCTTCACCCAGTTCAGGGCGGCGATCTGGTCCATCAGGCCGTAGTTGCCCAGCGGCCCCTTCGGGTCGGCGGCGGTGAGGGCGGGGTGGGCGAAGAAGCCGAAGCGGCCGAGGCGGTAGTTGAGGCTCACCAGCACCACGCCGTCCCTGGCGAACCGCGTCCCGTCGTAGAAAGGCGTCGAGGCGGTCCCGTAGACGAAGGC
>JALYTR010000441.1 GCA_030854165.1 Pseudomonadota bacterium
GCGGTGGACGCCGGCGCGCGCCTCCACGCCCGCCCGGGCCAAGGGCGCTAGGCCCTCGCTCTCGAAACGCGCCGCGGTGCGTTGCGCGCGGGCGTTCCACGCTTCGCGCGCCTCGTCCTTGCGAAAGCCAGGGCCGGTGTCGATCATCAGCAGCGCTCGCACGCGCTCGGGATGTGTCAGGTGGAACGCCAGGCTCATGTAGCCGCCCAGGGACAGGCCCCCGACGACGGCGCGCTCCGCGCCCGCCGCATCCAGCACGGCCGCCATGTCCGCCACGCTCGCCGCCTCGCTATAGGCGGCCGGATCGTCCGGGGAGTCGGAGGCGCCGTGGCCGCGCATGTCCCAGACGATCAGGGTGTGAGCCCTGGAAAGCGCCTCGACCTGGCCGCGCCACATCTGCGAGGTGGCGCCATAGCCGTGGCTGAGCAGGAGGGTGGGGCCGTCCCCGTGGACCTCGTAGTAGAGGCGGACGCCGTCGCGATCGAGCGTGGGCATGGCGCGGTCTCCTTCTACAAGCCTGGTCCTTTAAGGTCGGCGCGCGATTGAAACCAGAGGGCGCCTCAGTATGAACACGGCGATCGTTCTCCATGGGCCGCTATCAAAAGGGAGTTCGCCGTGGAGGAAGTGCATTACGGCGTCGTTTACCAGGACGGCGCCTGGAGGATCATTGGTGAGGGCCTGCGTTTCGGCGCATATATCACTCAAGCCAGCGCCGAACGGGCCGCCCGCCGTCTGGCCAGGAAGTCTTCCGGCCTGACCGTCCAACTGCATGTGCAGGACGAGAGGGGCGAGCTTCGGCCGCCCGCCCAAGTCATCTAGCGATTCTTCGCTCTCCCGGGCGCTCAAATGCGCTTTTCATGGAATGACCATCCGCGATCGGCCGGGGGCGCGAAGGCGCGAGACATCCGGAACTTCCGACGCTATGAGCCTTTCACCCAAGGCCCCGGGGCCTGGAGCGCCGCTCGTTGGAGGATCTGCGTGGGAGCGGAAATATCGAGTGACTGCCCCACGCCGGCGAGCAATGGGCATGCGCCGCGCGGCCAGGGTTTCTGGGCCCTGACCCTGGGGTCGGTCGGCGTGGTCTTCGGCGATATCGGCACGAGCCCCCTCTACGCCCTGCGCGAAGCGCTCGCCCATGCCCGAAACCACGGCGACCATCAAGCCGCGGTCCTAGGCGTGGTGTCGCTGGTGATTTGGGCGCTGACCCTGATCGTCACCGTGAAATATGTGATCTTCCTGATGCGGGCCGACAACAAGGGCGAGGGCGGCACCTTGGCGTTGATGGCTCTGGCCCAGCGCGCCATCGGCCGGCCATCGGTGATCCTGCTCTTCCTGGGCATGGCCGGGGCATCGCTCTTCTACGGCGATGGCATCATCACCCCCGCGATCTCGGTGCTTTCGGCCGTCGAGGGAGTTCGCGGGGCGCCGGGGATTGGCCATCTGCTCGGCCCCTATATCCTGCCGATCGTCGCCGGCATCCTGATCGCCCTGTTCCTGGTCCAGTCCAAGGGAACCCATCGGGTCGCTTCGCTGTTCGGTCCGATCACGGCGATCTGGTTCCTGGTCCTAGGCGCCCTCGGGCTGATGCATCTGGCGGACGATCTCTCGGTCTTCCGCGCCCTGAGCCCCTGGTACGGCGCGCGCTTCCTTTTGGACAATGGCTTCCTGGGTTTCGTCATTCTGGGCAGCGTATTCCTGGCCGTAACGGGCGCGGAGGCGCTCTATCTGGACATGGGCCACTTCGGCAAATCCCCCATTCGGGTCGCTTGGCTGGCCCTGGTGTTTCCCTGCCTGACCCTCAACTACCTGGGCCAGGGCGCCCTGGTCCTGGATCATCCCGCCGCCTGGCATGATCCGTTCTGGGCCATGGCCCCCGGGTTCGCCTATTGGCCGATTCTGGTTCTGGCGACGGCGGCGACGGTGATCGCCAGCCAGGCGGTGATCTCGGGCGCCTTCTCCATGACCCAGCAGGCGGTCCAGCTCGGGCTGTTTCCGCGCATGAACATCCGGCGAACCTCGGAGACACAGGCCGGTCAGATATTCGTGCCGTTCGTCAACAACGCCTTGATGATCGGTGTCCTGCTGCTGGTGTTCGTTTTCCGCACATCCAGCCACCTGGCCTCGGCCTATGGCATCGCGGTGACCGGCGCCATGTTCGTCGATACCCTGCTGGCCTATGTGGTGGTGCGACGCAAATGGAAGTGGAACCTCGCCCAGACGGCGTGCCTGCTGGTTCCACTGGTGCTGGTGGATGCGACGTTCATCTCGTCCAACCTGCTGAAGATCCCCGATGGGGCCTGGATGCCGCTGAGCCTGGGGGCCGGGTTCGTGATCATCATGTGGACCTGGACGCGCGGGGCGCGAATTCTCACCGAAAAGACCCGCAGCGACAGTATTCCCCTGACCGACCTGATCGAAATTCTGCGCCGCCGCCCACCGAACCGCGCCCCCGCTACGGCGATATTCCTCACCTCGGATCCGGACAGGGCGCCGCTGGCGCTCATGCACAATCTCAAGCACAACAAGGTGCTGCAC
>JALYTR010000442.1 GCA_030854165.1 Pseudomonadota bacterium
CACCAAGCCAAGCGCGAACCACCCGCGCGCATCCACGGCGCGCGCCCAGGTCGCCGGCTCGGCGGCGACGAATCCGGCCCCCGCCGAGGCCACCGCGTAGGCGCTGGCGATGAGGGCGATGAACAGCAGCAGGCCGAGGATAGACATGAAGAGCGTGGTGAGCAGCCAGACGTCCAACAGGCGCCACTCCACCCGCCCCCATTGAAGGCCGCCCAGTCCCCTCCCCGGCCGCCCCAGGGCCAATCGATAGAGGGCGCCCTGGGCCGGAAGCGTCGCCAGTAGGGCGGCGGCGAGCCAGGCGCCTCTCCACGGCGACCCGCAGTCCGCCACGATCAGAAGGACACCGATCGAAACACCGGCGAAGATCAGCGGCGCCCACGCCTCGCGCCAGGCGGTCGCGACGAGGCGAGCGGCCGGCCCGAAGCCGCCGACAATCAGCTTCATCGACTGCTTCGATCCAGTCAGGTCGGGGCCGCCGCCGGCTCGTGGCGGGTCAGGTCGAGATAGGCCCGCGCCCACGGCGCGCCTCCGATGGCGATGACGCAGCCGATCAGGGGCGTGAGGATAACGGCGGCGACGATCAGGAACGGCGCCATCTCGCTCATGACGGTGGCAGGGGGTTGGCGGCGAGACTTTCGAAAAAGGGAATCTCGAAGGATGCGAGGACGGTGAAATTCATCGCCGCGAAAACAACGTAAACCAGCCCCCAGAGGACCACCGCGCCAGGCTGGCGCCGAATGAGCCCAAAGCCCGATCCCAGCGCCGCGTCGATAGCGATGCGTGACATGCGATTCCCCCTTTTGAACGCCCAAGTTCCAACATAGGCACGATCGTCGCTCGCGCGCCACTTCCGCCTCGCGTCCGCCGCGCGTAGAAAATAACCGCCATGGCCGAACACCCCATCCACATCGTCGGCGGCGGCCTGGCCGGCTGCGAGGCCGCCTGGCAGGCGGCGAACGCGGGCGTCCGCGTCGTGCTTCACGAGATGCGCCCAATCACCGGCACGGCCGCCCACCAGACCGATCGCCTGGCGGAACTGGTATGCTCCAACTCCTTCCGCTCCGACGACTGGGCGCACAACGCGGTGGGCCTTCTGCATGCCGAGATGCGTCGGCTGGGCTCGCTGATCATGGCCTGTGGCGATGCCTGCCAGACCCCCGCCGGCGGGGCTCTGGCGGTGGATCGCGACGGTTTTGCGGAGAGCGTGACGGATCGCATCCTGGCCCATCCCTTGATCACCCTGGAACGTGGGGAGATCGCGGGGCCGCCGCCCGCCGAATGGGAGAGCGTGATCGTGGCCACCGGCCCCCTCACCTCTCCAGCCCTCGCCGCAGCGATCCTCGCTCTGACGGGCGAGGATCAACTGTCTTTCTTCGACGCCATCGCGCCCATCGTCCATGTTGAGACCATCGACATGAGCGTGGCCTGGAAACAGTCGCGTTACGACAAGGAAGGCCCCGCCGGCGACGCCGCCGCCTATATCAACTGCCCCCTGACCCGAGATGAGTACGAACGCTTCATCGACGCCCTGCTGGCGGGACCGAAGACGCAGTTCAAGGGCTGGGAGCATGTGCCCTATTTCGACGGCTGCCTGCCCATCGAGGTGATGGCTGAGCGCGGCCGCGAGACGCCCCGCCACGGACCGATGAAGCCGGTGGGCCTGACCAACCCGCATCGACCAGGCGAGAGGCCCCACGCGGTGGTTCAGCTTCGCCAGGACAATGCCCTGGGCACTCTGTGGAACATGGTCGGCTTCCAGACGAAGCTGAAGCATGGTGCGCAGACTGAGATCTTCCGCGCGATTCCCGGTCTGGAGAAGGCGGTATTCGCCCGCCTGGGCGGCCTGCACCGCAACACGTTCTTGAACAGCCCCCGCCTGCTCGACGCACGGCTGCGCCTGAAGGCCGACCCGCGCCTGCGGTTCGCCGGCCAGATCACCGGCGTGGAGGGCTATGTGGAGAGCGCCGCGGTTGGCCTGCTGGCCGGCCGACTCTCCGCCGCCGAGCGCCTGGGCGCGACCCTCGCCCCGCCCCCGGCCACCACGGCCCTAGGGGCCCTGATCGGCCACATCACCGGCGGTCATGTGGAGGCTGGCGCGCGCTCCTTCCAGCCAATGAACATCAACTATGGCCTGCTGCCGCCCATCGAGGCGCCCGAGCGAGATGAAGAAGACCGTCGTTTCGGTCGGGGCGAGCGGGGACGGGCGAAAAAGCGCGCCATGAGCGTCCGCGCCCTGGCCGACCTCGACGCGTGGCTCGCCGCGCCGAACGCCTGAGTAAAGTTCCCCTGAGCGATCAACGGATGAGACATCGGGTCACGCTCGAGACCATCGTGACGCGGTCGCCCCTCCACCGACACGACGGCGGCAAAACGCATTGACGCTTCGCGGCGCGCGCCTTTGGGGCTAGGGAGGCGCGGGACGAGGGGTCGGCGGCGAGGCGATGGACGACAGCGGCAAGACGGCGATCACGGCGGTGAGCTTGGCGCCCCCCCCCGGGGTGGACGCCGCGGCGGGGCCTGCGCCCGTGGAC
>JALYTR010000076.1 GCA_030854165.1 Pseudomonadota bacterium
GGTATGAACCGGGTAGAGTCCCGACAGAATAGACCGGGCTGATGGTCGACAGGTTGAATGCATCGCAGGGAGGACCTGGCGATGCCGTTCTTGGAGACCTGTCGTATGGAACAGCGAGTAGGAATGCTCTGGGACTATGACACGGGAGCGTTCAGCTTGACGGAGTTGTGCTCGCGCTATGGGGTGAGCCGTGACACATTCTATCTTTGGCGAGATCGCCGGGCGAACGGGTCGGAGGTCTGGTTCACCGATCGCTCGCACAGACCGCTGGGGTGTCCGCACCGAACGGCGAGATGGCAAGCGGCTGAGATCCTCAAGGTGCGGCGCCGGTTCAAGCATTTCGGCCCCAAGAAGATCCGGGCCTGGTTGCTGCGCCAGTCGCCGGATGTGAGATGGCCGGCGGTCTCGACCATGGGCGATATTCTGAAGCGCGAAGGGTTGATCGCATCGGCGCGCCGGCGGCGCCGTCCGATCGAGCGGGGCGTCCGGGTCACGCCCGTCTCGGCCTCCAACGACGAGTGGTGCGCCGACTTCAAGGGCTGGTTCAGGACCGCGGAGGGAACCCGCGTCGATCCCTTGACCATCACCGACGCGCACAGCCGCTATCTCATCGAGACGCGGATCGCGCCCCAGACGGCGGCCGGCGTCAAGCCGGTGTTCCAGGCGGCTTTCCGCGCTACGGCCTGCCCCTGGCCATCCGCAGCGACAACGGCTCGCCCTTCGGATCGTCGGGCGCCGGCGGTCTGACCCAGCTGTCGGTATGGTGGCTGCGGCTGGGCGTGAAAGCGCACTTCATTCATCCGGCCTCGCCACAGGAAAACGGGCGCCATGAGCGCATGCATCGCACCCTCAGGCTCACACCACGCGCCCGCCGGCCAAGGACCTGAGCGAGCAGCAGGAACGGTTCGACGCCTTCCGCCGTCACTTCAATGACGAGCGTCCCCACGAAGCGCTGGATCAGACCCCGCCGGCCACCCACTACGCGCCATCGCCCAGGCCTATGCCCGAGAGGTTGGAAGAGCCTTGGTACGACGCCGATCACCAGGTCCGCCGCGTCCGATCGAACGGCGAGATCAAATGGCGCGGCGAGTATGTCTTCATCGGCGAAGCCTTCATCGGCGAGATGGTCGGCGTGGCCCCTCACAACGAGGCCCTCCACATGGTGCGCTTCTGCGGCGTCGATCTGGGCGTCATCGATCCCAACAGCCGGTTCCGGCGCTTCGCTCCGCTTCGCCATGGGCTCCGCGAAGCGCCGGAACCGGCCAGCCCCTCAAAAGTGTCGACCATCAACCCGGTCCAATCTGTCGACGATCACCCCGGTTGAACACTCGCCGACCCTCTCCCCCTCGTCCCCGCCCACCCGCATCAGCAGGCGCGACAGTTCGGCCTGGTCGGCGGCGCCGGTCTTGCCGAAAATGCTGGCCAGTTGGGAACGTACCGTGGTCACGCTGACCCCGGACGCCTCAGCCACCTGCCGGGGCCGTTCGCCGCGCAGGAGGCCGCTGGTGACACGGGCCTCGGCGGCGGTCAGGGCGAAGAGGTCGCGCATCCTGGCCTCGGACACATTGAGATCCGCCCCCAGATCGGTCACGCTGGCGAGGACCGAAGGGCCGCCGCCGAGCATCGGCCATCGCTCGGCGCGGAGCGGAGCGACGGTGACGGAGAGCGGGGCGCGCCCATCGGCCGAAGGCAGGGCCATGGACCCCCCGGCGCGAATCGCCGGATCGCGCGACGCCGCCGCGAGGATCACGGCTTCGAGCGCCCTGGACGCCGAGGCGTTCGGTCCCGTCAGGCGGCCGGCGAGAAGTCCCAGGCCCCGGCGGCGAGCCAGGATCCGCTCTCCGGCGCGGTTGGCATGGAGGAGCCGGCCGGCGCCGTCCAGGATGAAAAGGCCCTTGGTCGAGTGGTCGAGCGCCGCCACGGCCGCCTCGCCCAGAGTCCTGGGCCCGGAGAACACCCGGCTCAGTTTGAAGGCGCGGATCAGATGCGGGTGAACCGCGGCGGCGATGTCGATCTCGGCGCGGCCGAATGGGTCCATGCGCCTTGGCCGATGGAGGTTCAGGACGCAGACGTCGGAGCCCTGCCTGGCCAGTCTGATCATCAGGACCGAATGTATCTCCTGAGGGAGCATGAAATCGTTGTAGATTTCGGTGCGGACCAAGTCTTCCTTGGCCATCAAATCGTCATCGGTGAGGATGCGTGGCGTCCAGTCGCGCAGATAGGCCGCGGGGTCGGCGACGTTCGAAAGCGGATTTCGCAAAGACCAGTGTGCGAGATATTCTCCCGGCCTGGTCGGATCGATGCGCGCGAGTACGCCGCTGCCGCTCCCATCAATCATGTCCAGCTTGGAGAGCCAGGCGCTGTTGCCGCCGACGGTGTCGGTCATGCGCTCCATGACCGTGACCCACAAGCCCGGCTCGGCGGCGGCCCCATAGATGAGGTCGAGAAGTTCACCCTGACCGCGTTCGTCGAACAAATTCTTGGCTCCGAACTCGAAGACCGCAACCTTTGTTATTTTTGACGGGCCACCCCCCGCGCCATTCGCGCGCGCGTCCCGTAGGGCCATGGTAGAGACGATCAGGGCCGGCGCTATGCGTCGTTACCGGCCAAAACGGGACATTAGCGGCTATGACACCCTCCCACCTTGGCAAGACCCGGCTGGAGTCGTGGAAGGAGGTCGCCACCTATTTCCAGCGCGGCGAGCGGACGGTGCGGCGTTGGGAACTGGAGCGGGGGCTGCCCATCCGCCGACTGCCGGGCTGGTCCAAGAGCCGCATTTACGCTGATGTCGCCGAGCTGGAAGCCTGGCGGCGAGGCGGGGCAGCGGCGCTGGCCGAACCCGAGACGGCCGCGACGGCGCCGAACCCGCCCGAAGATTCATCTGGCGCGACGACTCGTCGGAGGGCGCCGTGGCTGGCGGGGCTGGCCGCCGTGGCCATCGCCGCGGTCGCCTTGATCACCAACGAGCCGAGCCTCACCGGGGCCGCCCCGAAGGCGCTTGGCGCCGGAAAGCCCGCCTCCCTCTCCGCCCAGAGGCTCTATCTTGCCGGGATGGACGATTGGGCCGGGCGAACGCCGGCCAGTCTCAGCCGGGCGGTAGCCGAATTCAGCGCCGCCATAGCCCGTGATCCCGACTATGCCGAGGCCTATGCGGGGCTGGCCGGCGCCTACGATCTGATGCGCGAATACACCCTGATGCCGTCGGCTCAGGCGTTCCCGCTCGCCAAGGCGGCGGCCGAGCATGCCCTGGCGCTCAACGACCGAGTGGCCGCCGCCCACGCCGCCCTGGCCTTCGCCGAGTTCTACGGAGACTGGGACTTTGCCGACGCGAGGGCGGAATTCTCACGCGCCATCGCCCTGGATCCCCGCAACGAGACGGCGCACCACTGGTTCGCCACCTTTCTGACGACCCAGGGCGACAACGCCGGCGCGCTGCGCGAAATCGACGCCGCTCTAGCTCTGGCGCCGGGCTCGGCCGCCATCGCCGCCGACAGGGACGTCGTTCTCTATGTCTCGGGTCAGAGGCCCCGCGCCATCGCGGGCCTGGAAGCCCTGGAAGCGGCCAACCCGGCTTTTCTGTCCCCGCACGCCTATCTGGCTAAATTCGAGCTGACCGACGGCCGCGATAAGTCATCGCTCGCCGAAGCGGCCCTCGCCGCCCGTTTGACGGGCGATCGGACGCGGTTGGCCTCCGTGGAGGCGGAAACCGGCGCCCTGCGCGCGGGCGGCCATCGGGGCCTTCTCGAAGCCATGGCCAAGGAGAGGACCGGGCAATTCCAGGCCGGGCTCGGATCGGCCTTCGCGGTGGCCCAGGTCTACGCCCTCATCGGCGACGAAGCGCAGGCCAAGACCTGGCTCCGGCTGGCTTTCGACCGTCGCGAGACCGAGGTCACCGATCTCGCGGCCGATGAATCATTCACCCCCCTGCGCTCCGACACGGAGTTCCAGCGCCTGGAGGGACGGGTCAGGGGGCGTTGAACCTCGGGGGCGCTTCGACGGGCGCGGCGTCGGCGCCGACATCGGCGCTCGCCGCCAGGGCGGCAGCGGTCCGGCCCTTGAGCGGGTGGACCCAGGCTGGAGCGATCTCGGCGAGGGGCGCCATGACGAAGCGGCGCCGGTGGGCGCTGGGATGGGGGATGGTGAAGCCCGGTTCGCGGACGATCCGCCGCCCAAAAGCGACAAGGTCGAGATCCAGGGTGCGCGAGGCGTTGGGCGCGCCGCGTCTTCGGCCGAAGGCGGCTTCCAGGTCTAGGAGAGCGGCGAGAACCTCGCGAGGGTCAAGGTCCGTCTCGACAAGGGCGACGCCGTTGAGATAGTCAGGCGCCGCCGGATCGGGCCACGCGGCCGAGCGCCACCAGTTCGAGCGCTGGATGAGGGTCAAGCCGACGGCTGGAAAGCGCGTCACGGCGCCCTCCAGCAGGGCCTGACGGGAGGCGTACCGGCCGGCGAGGTTTGAGCCCAGGGCGACGATCACCGCATCGTCATGTCGATTTGAATTATCCATTACTTCAAGGAATTACAGCCATGACCTTCTACCCCACCGACCGCCTGGCCCTGTTCATCGACGGGGCCAACCTCTACTCGGCCGCCCGGAGCCTGGGCTTCGACATGGACTACAAGAAGCTGCTGGACGAGTTCCGCAAGCGCGGCCTCCTGATCCGGGCCTACTACTACACCGCCCTGGTGGAGAATGAGGACTATTCGCCAATCCGCCCGCTGGTCGATTGGCTGGACTACAACGGCTTCACCATGGTCACCAAGACGGCGCGGGAATTCACCGACCGCGAGGGGCGCAAGCGCTGGCGCGGCGACATGGACATGGAGATCGCCGTGGACATGATGGAACTGGCCCCGCGCTGCGACCACATGGTGCTGTTTTCCGGCGATGGCGACTTTCGCCCCCTGGTCGAGGCGGTGCAGCGTCAGGGGGTGCGGGTGACCGTGGTCTCGACGGTCAAGTCGCAACCGCCCATGGCCAGCGACGATTTGCGCCGCCAGGCCGATTCCTTCGTCGATCTGGCCGAGCTTTCCGAGATCATCGGCCGGCCCCCGCGCGACCGTCTGCCGAGGTTCCTGCACGAGGGCGGCGCTTCCGGTGAATCCTGACCCGGAGCCGCCGCGCGACTGCCCCCTTTGCCCTAGGCTCGTCGCCTATCGCGCGCAAAACAGTCGTGAACATCCGGATTGGTTCAACGGGCCGGCCCCCTCGTTCGGCGACCCCGCGGCGCGGCTTCTGGTGGTGGGGCTCGCGCCAGGCCGGCCCGGCGCCAACCGCACCGGGCGCCCCTTCACTGGCGACCACGCCGGAGTCCTTCTCTACGCCACCCTGATCAAGTCAGGGTTCGCGCGTGGCCGATATGAGGCGCGAATCGACGACGGCCTCACCCTGATCGACTGCATGATCGCCAATGCGGTGCGCTGCGCCCCCCCGGGCAACAAGCCCCTGCCGATCGAAGAGGCGACATGCCGCCCTTTCCTCGCTGCCCGCCTGGCCGCCCTCCCCCGTCTGAAGGTGATCGTCACCTTGGGCGATGTGGCGCGGCGAAACGTGATGCGGGCGTTGGGCTTGCCGGCGTCGGCCGGGGCCCCCGGCCACGGGGTGGAGACCACGGCGGCGGGCTACCTTGTGATCAACAGCTATCACTGCTCGCGGCTGAATACGAACACCGGCCGCCTGACGCCAGCGATGTTCGAGGCGGTGTTCGAGCGGGCGCGGCGGGTGGTGGGCGGCGCGGATTGAGCAAGCGTGAAACGATCTCGCGCCCGGTCAGCGACCGCGCCTCGTCGCGGCGCGTCGCGGTATTTGTCATCGTCGGTGATCGTCCCGACGCGGCAACCGGTGGCCGGAGTAGCGCGCATCTGCGCCATCATGCGTTCAAACGCCGCGCGCCATTCGCCGTCATCTCGTGGGCGCTGGGCCGAAGTTCGGCGACCGTCTTGCCATTCTTGGTGATCAGATTCAGGGTTCGATGGAGTGTTTCCGCGATGCGTAACTCCACAAACCCCCCAATCCAGGCTCAAGCGTGAACCCGTTGCCGCGTGGGCGCGGGGATCGCGCGGCCCATGGCCGTCGCCTGTTCGATCCAGGCGGCGATCGCGTCGTGGGCGTTTTCGAGAGCCTCCACATCGGTGGCGCCGTCCGACATGCAGCCCGGCAGATCGGGCACGGTGGCGACAAATCCACCGCCGTCGCTTTCGGCGAGGGGTTCGATGATGACGGGGTAGCTGGGACTATTCACGGTTCGAGGCGGCTCCGATATCGTCGATATAGGCGACGAGCGCGCGGATATACATCGGCTTGATGGGCCGGCGGGCCGGGATGGTCAAGATCGCGGTCGCGGCGGGATGGGCGACTCGGTGGTGCGATCCGCGTGTGGGCGCCACACATTCGAGCCCGAAAGCGCGGCAAACCGCCGCGACATCGTCGATTTGCCAGTCACCCGCCGGGTTCCGGCGCATGGCGTCCAGCCGTTTCGACCCCGAGACATCCGTCAGCCCTTCTCCCGCATCAGCCGCCCCTGCTCCCGCTTCCAGTCCCGCTCGGCAACGACATGGCGTTTGTCGGGGGCGGACTTGCCCTTGGCGAGGGCGAGTTCGAGTTTGGCCAGACCCTTGTCGTTGAAATAGAGCCTCGTGGGGATCAGGGTGCGGCCGTCGCGGCGCACCGCCCCCAGCAGCTTGTCGATCTGCTTGCGCCGCAGAAGCAGGCGCCTGGGCCGGCGCGGCTCATGGTTGAAGCGGTTGGCGGGGCCGTATTCGGGGATATAGGCGTTGACCAGGCTGATCTGGCGCCCATCGGCGGCGGCGTAGGATTCGGCGATGTTGGCTTTTCCCAGGCGCAGGGATTTGACCTCCGAGCCGGTGAGCGAGAGGCCGGCCTCGAATTTTTCCTCAAGAAAATAGTCGAACCGGGCGCGCCGGTTCTCGGCGATCAGTTTGGTCATGCCGGCTGCGTCATGGGACCGCGCCCGCTTCGGCCATGGCGGCCAGGATTTCACCCTTCACCGCGTCGGCGCAGGGGGCGATGGGCAGCCGCGCCGCCTCCGAACAAAGGCCCAGGTGGGCCAGGGCGAACTTGGTGGGGGCCGGCGAGGCGTCGAGGAAGAGCGCCTTGTGGAGCCGAATTAGTTTATCCTGCAACGCCAAAGCCTTGTCCCACTCTTTTGCCAGACACGCGCCGTAGAAAGCGGCCACCGGCTCGGGCGCCACATTGGCCGTGACGCTGATGCAGCCATGGCCGCCATGGGCCATGTAGCCGAGCGCCGTGGGATCGTCGCCCGATAGCATCAGCCAATCGGCGCCGCAGGTCAGGCGCTGAAGGCTGGGGCGCACCAGGTCGCCGGTGGCGTCCTTGGTCCCGGCGACGCCGCGCAGGGCGGCGATCCTCGCCATGGTCGCATCGGTTATGTCGACTCCGGCCCGCGAGGGGATGTTGTAGACCACGACCGGAAAATCCACCGCTTCGGCGATGGCCGCGTAATGGCGGAAGAGCCCATCCTGGCTGGGGCGGTTGTAATAGGGCGCCACAACCAGGGCGGCCCGCGCCCCCACGGCCTTGGCATGGCGGACCAGTTCGATGGCTCGGTCGGTGGAATTGGCCCCGGCACCGGCGATGACCGGCACGCGGCCGGCAACGATCTCCACGCAAAGCTCGGTCACCCGCTCGTGCTCGGCATGGCTGAGAGTCGAGGCTTCGCCGGTGGTGCCCATCGGGACCAGGCCATGGACGCCGGCGGCGATCTGACGCTCGATGAGGCGCGCGAAGGCCGCTTCGTCCACCGCCCCTCTCAAAAAAGGCGTGATCAGCGCGGTAAACACGCCATTGAACGGCAATCGGGACATCGCCCGGAAGAAGGCCGTGATATGAACGCGCGTCAAGGAGTGAGCTGGCTTTGATGGCAAAGATTCGCCGAACCGTTCTTACCGCCGGCGCCGTGGTCGCCATGGCGAGCCTGGGCGCCACCGCGCAGACGCTCGGCCCCGCCGCGCCGTCGTCGCCCTACGGCGCGCCCAGCTATAGCCCGCCCACCTATACGCCCCCCTCCCCGGTCACCACGTTCAGCGCGAGCCTGTCGCAATCGGACGCCCAGGAGCTTCAGGCGGCTCTGAACGCCGCCAAATCGGAAGACGGCGCGGCGATCCGCGCGGCCATGTCCGGTCTCTACGATCCCCTGGCGCGAAAGATCGCCCTGTGGGCGATGGCCGACGCGGCGCCCGAATCGTTGAGCCCCCTGAAGGAGGACGAGGCCCGCCGCGACTTGGCCGGCTGGCCGCGCGCCGACCGGCGGCAGATCGCGGCGGCGAACCGGCTGGTCGTCGCCGCCGCCGACGCGGAGTTCGAAGCCGGCTGGAACGCCCTTACCCGACTGAAGGACGCCCGGGGAGCCGACGCGCATTTCGCGCGGCTGCAGGCGATGGGCCAATCGCCCCTGACCCAGAGCCGGGCTCTCTATTGGCG
>JALYTR010000077.1 GCA_030854165.1 Pseudomonadota bacterium
GCCCAACCCCGCGCCGGCTCAGGCGATCGAGCCGCGCCGGCTGCATCGGCTGGCGCGGGGCCGGGTGGCCCTGGAAGGGCGATTGGATCTGCACGGCATGAGCCAGGACCGCGCCCGCGCGGCCCTGACCGCATTTCTTCTGCGCGGCCACGCCGAGGGGCGACGCTCGATCCTGATCATCACCGGCAAGGGGACGCTTGGCGATGGAGTGCTGCGCCGCCGCGTCCCCGAATGGTTGGCTCAGGCGCCGCTGCGAGCGCTCATCGCCGGCCTGGCCGAAGCCCACCGCCGCCACGGCGGAGCCGGCGCGCTTTACGTGGCGTTGAAGGCGAAAGCGGCGCCTTAGGCCGGCCGCTTAGAACCCCTTCGCCGCCGCTAGGTCGCGAAGAGAGGCCTGGGGGCGGGGGCCGTAGTGGGAGATGATTTCGGCGGCGGCCAAGGCGCCCAGACGCCCGCAGGCGTCCAGGGGCTTGCCGGCCGCGAAGGCGGTGAGGAAGCCCGCCGCGTACTGGTCGCCCGCGCCGGTGGTGTCGACGACGGCCTCCACCGGAAAGACATCGACGAAATGGCGCTTTGCGCCCGCCAGCACCACCGAACCCTTGGCGGAGCGGGTGATGGCGGCGATCTCCACCTTGGCCGCGATGGCCCTCGCGGCGGCTTCGAAGTCGGCGGTCTGGAAGAGGCCCAGTATCTCGGCCTCGTTGGCGAACAGGATATCGACCTGGCCGTCGATGAACCCCAGCAGAGCCTCGCGATGGCGGTCGACCACGAAGGCGTCGGAGAGGGTCAGGGCGATCTTGCGCCCCGCCCCGCGGGCCAGTCCGGCCGCCTTGGCGAAGGCGCGGCGCGCCTCGGGCGGATCGAACAGATAGCCTTCCAGATAGAGGATCTTGGCCCCTTCGACGAGGGCGACCGGGACGTCGGAGGAGCCAAGTTCGATGCACGCGCCCAGATAGGTGCACATGGTCCGCTCGCCATCGGGGGTGACGTTGATCAGGCAGCGCGCCGTGGCCGCGCCGCCGACCAGGGGCGGGGTGTCGAAATGGGCGCCGATGGCCCTCATGTCGTGGGCGAACACCTCGCCCAACTGATCGTCGGCCACCTTGCCAATGAACGCGGCCCTGCCGCCGAGGCTAGCCACCCCGGCGATGGTGTTGGCCCCCGAACCGCCGGATGTCTCCAGCCCCGCCGCCATCCGGCCGTAAAGGTCATGGGCGCGCGCCGCGTCGATCAGGGCCATGGCCCCCTTTGCCAAACCCTCGGCGGCCAGGAAGGCGTCGTCGGCCGGGGCGATCACATCGACGATGGCGTTGCCGATGGCGGCGACGTCGTAGAGGGCGGTCATGGACACTCCAGGCGAGTCACAAAGAGGGCGACCTACAGCATGGCGCGCGCCCTGACGACCCCTCAACCCCCCATGAACAGCTCGCGTGACGGGCAGAGATCGGCGACGATGCATTGCTCGCACTTCGGCTTGCGGGCCACGCAGACGTAGCGGCCGTGCAGGATAAGCCAGTGGTGGGCGCGGGTGAGGCGGTCGGGCGGCA
The DNA here is from genome assembly GCA_030854165.1 of Pseudomonadota bacterium. Lineage (GTDB taxonomy): Bacteria > Pseudomonadota > Alphaproteobacteria > Caulobacterales > Caulobacteraceae > Acaudatibacter. The sequence continues at coordinate 1,548 of JALYTR010000077.1, forward strand.
CGATCGCCATCAGGTCGGCCTCCACCTGCTCCGGCGTCTTGCCCGCCGACAGTTTCAGACGATGGGCGACCCGGAAGACATGGGTGTCCACGGCGATGGCCGCTTCCACGCCCAGTTCGTTCAGAACGACGCTGGCGGTTTTGCGGCCGACGCCGGGCAGGGCCTGCAGACTTTCACGGTCCAGGGGGACCGCGCCGGCGTGCCGCTCGATGAGGAGGCGCGAGAGGGCCACGACGTTGCGCGCCTTGGTGCGGAAAAGGCCGATTGAGGCGATGAACGGGGTGAGGCCCGCCTCGCCGAGCGCCACCATCTTCGCCGGCGTGTCGGCGACCTTGTAGAGGCTCGCCGTCGCCTTGTTCACCGAGACATCGGTGGCCTGGGCCGACAGAACCACCGAAACGAGCAGGGTGAAGGGCGAGGCGTAGGCGAGCTCGGTGCGCGGGTCGGGAGCGGCGGCGGCGAACCGGTCGAAGATTTCCGCGACGCGGCGGCGCTTGCGGAACAAGGGGCGTTTGGCCATGGGTGTGAGCATGGCGTCGTTCGTCGATCTCGCCAAGCGGGCGGCGGGCGCCTATGGTCGGCGCCGCGATGGACGGCCCGCTCTTCATGGACGCGGTGATCACCCCGAACCGCTCGCTCACCGCGCGCGGACTGGTCGTGCTGATCCTGGTGATGACCGCCCTCGACGCCGGCCTGGCGACCCTGTTCGTGGCCATGGGAGCGGCGCCGATCCCGATCTTCCTCTTCGTCGGCCTCATCGCCGCCGTCGTGGCCTTGCTGGTAAGCCACCGGGCGGCGGCGCGGCGCGAGCGCATCCAGGTCACCGCCGCCGAGGTGCGGGTGGTGGTGGAATCGCGACGCGGCGCCCAGACCGTCTGGACCTCGCCCACCGCCTTCACCCGCGTCTCCCTGGCCGGCGAGGACGACGACCAGGGCCGCCTTCATCTGCGCCTCTCCGACCGCGAACTGGCCGTGGCCCGCTCGCTGAGCCGCCGCGAACGCCGCGATTTTGCGAGCGCGTTGGAAAGTGCGATCGCGCGGGCGAAGTCAGGTCGGTTTTGAGGGACGCGCCATTGAGGCGGAAAAGGAGTGGGCGGGACGCCCGCGCTCCGTTCAGAGGATGAACCGCGACAGGTCGGTGTTCTTGGCCAGTTCGCCAACGCGCTCGCGCACGTAGGCCGCGTCGATGGCGAAGGTTTCGCCGGCGCGGTCGGCGGCGGTGAAGCTGATTTCCTCGACGACCTTTTCGAGGATGGTCTGCAGGCGCCGGGCGCCGATGTTCTCCAGGGCGTCGTTGACCGTTTCGGCGGCGTCGGCCAGGGCGTCGATGGCCTCATCGGTGAAGGTGAGGGTGACGCCCTCGGTCGCGAGCAGCGCCTGGTGCTGGCGGATAAGGTTGGCCTCGGGTTCGACGAGGATGCGGCGCAGGTCGTCGCGGGTGAGGGCCTTCAGCTCGACGCGGATCGGCAAGCGCCCCTGCAACTCGGGGAGCAGGTCCGAAGGCTTGGCGACGTGAAAGGCGCCCGAGGCGATGAACAGGATGTGGTCGGTCTTCACCGGGCCGTATTTGGTCGAGACGGTGGTTCCCTCGATGAGCGGCAGCAGGTCGCGCTGCACCCCTTCGCGGGAGATGTCGGCCCCGGCCCGCTCGGCCCGAGAGGCGACCTTGTCGATCTCGTCGATGAACACGATGCCGGAATTTTCGGCCAGTTCGAGGGCCTCGGCGGTGAGGGCCTCGGAATCGAGCAGCTTGTCGCTCTCCTCGGCGATCAGCGGGGCCCAGGCGGCCGCGACCGTTGTCTTGTGGCTTTTGGTGCGGCCCCCGAAAGCCTTGCCCATGATGTCGGAGAGATTGAGCATGCCCATCGAGGCGCCCGGCTGGCCAGGAATATCGAAGCCCTGCAAGGGCGAGGCGGTGTCGGCCAGGGTGAGCTCGACCTCCTTGTCGTCCAGTTCGCCGGCCCGCAGCTTCTTGCGGAAGGAATCGCGGGTGGGCGGCCCGGCGCCGGGGCCGACCAGGGCGTCCAGGATGCGTTCCTCGGCGGCCTGATCGGCCTTGGTCTTGACGGAGGCGCGGCGGCGGTCGCGGACCATGGCCAGGGCGCCTTCCACCAGGTCGCGGACGATCTGGTCGACATCGCGGCCAACATAGCCGACCTCGGTGAACTTGGTGGCCTCAACCTTCAGGAAGGGCGACTGGGCCAGGCGCGCCAGGCGCCTCGCGATCTCGGTCTTGCCGACCCCGGTGGGACCGATCATCAAGATGTTCTTCGGCGTTACCTCGTCGATGAGGTCGGCGGCCAGGCGCCGGCGGCGCCAGCGGTTGCGCAGGGCCACGGCGACGGCCCGCTTGGCCTCGGCGTGACCGACCACGAAGCGATCCAGCTCGGAGACGATCTCGCGGGGGGAAAACTCGCTCATGGCGCCTGGACCGTCTCCACCGTCACGGTCTCCACCGTTACCTGGGCGTTGGTGTAGACGCAGATGTCGGCGGCGATGGCCATGGCGCGTCTGGCGATCTCCTCGGCGGTGAGGTCGAAATCCATGAGAGCCCGGGCGGCGGCCAGGGCGTAGGACCCGCCCGAGCCGATGGCGGCGACGCCGTGCTCGGGCTCCAGCACATCGCCCACCCCCGAGACGGTGAAGATGGCCGCCGCGTCGGCGGCGATCAGCAGGGCCTCGAGGCGGCGCAGATAGCGGTCGGTGCGCCAGTCCTTGGCCAGATCCACGCAGGCCCGGGCGAGCTGGCGGGGGTATTGCTCAAGCTTCATTTCCAGGCGCTCGATGAGGGCGAAGGCGTCGGCGGTGGCCCCGGCAAATCCGGCCACCACCAGGCCGCCGGCCAGGGTGCGGACCTTGCGGGCGTTGCCCTTGACGATGGTCTGGCCCATGGAGACCTGGCCGTCGCCGGCGATCACCGTCGATCCGCCCTTGCGAACGGCGAGGATGGTGGTCCCATGCCAGTTGGGGAAAGCGCCGGTCTCGGTCATCGCCGCGCATGTGGCGGCGGGCGGGCCTCCGGTCAAGCGTGATGAGCTTTTCCGATGAGGAGGTCGAGCGCTACGCCCGCCATCTGGTCCTGCGCGAGATCGGCGGGCCGGGACAGCAGAAACTCAAGGCGGCGAGGGTGGCGATCGTGGGGGCGGGCGGCTTGGGCTGCCCGGCGGCCCTCTATCTGGCGGCGGCGGGGGTGGGGACGATCGCCCTGATCGACGCGGACATCGTCTCCCTGTCGAACCTGCAGCGCCAGGTGCTCTACGGCGGGGGCGATCTGGAAGAGCTCAAAGTCACCGTGGCGGCTGCGCGCCTCAACGACATCAACGCGCATGTGACGGTTGAGGCGATCGCCGAGACGCTGACCGAAGCTAACGCACGCGCCCTGATCGCCGCCGCCGACGTGGTGCTGGACGGGACGGACAATTTCAACACGCGGTTCGCAGTCAACGCCGCCTGCGTGGCTGAGGCAAAGTCCCTGGTGAGCGGAGCCATCGGCCGCTGGACCGGCCAGGTGGGCGTGTTTGCCGGCCGGCCCTGCTACCGCTGCCTGGTCCCCGAGGCGCCGCCCGAGGCCGAGACCTGCGCGGCGGTGGGCGTGGTGGGGGCCCTCGCAGGCGTGATCGGTTCGCTCATGGCCCTGGAGGCGATCAAGCTGATCGCCGGCGCCGACGAGCCGCTCACCGGCCGGCTGATGGTCTTCGACGCCCTGGCCGGGGAGGCCCGCACGGTGCGGGTGGGGGCGGACCCGGAGTGCGAGGTGTGCGGAGGCGGCGTAGCCGCGCCTTGACCGGGTGGGGCGGAACGCCTCAAGGTCGGGCTCGGGTTGGAGGGGAAATCAAACCATGCCGCGTCTCGCGCTCGCCGTGTTTCTGGCCGTCTGCGCCCTGGCCGCGCCCGCCGCCCTCGCCGCGCCGGTTCTGACCGACTATGGCAAGCTGCCGGCGGTGGAAGACATGCGGCTCTCGCCGGCGGGCGACACCCTGGCCTACGTCGCCGTCGATGGCGCGGCGCGCGAGGTCGTGGTGCGCGCGGTGACCGGCGGCCTCGCCGGCCCGGTTCTACGGGTGATCGGGGCCGGAACCCTCAAGGTGCGCGACCTCGACTGGCTGGACGAAGACCATGTGATGGTGGCGACCAGCGCGGCCATCGATATCGACCCCTCGGCCCCGGTGCGCAAATCCGAGCTCACCCAGTCGGCGGTGATGAACGTGAAGACCGGCGCCCTCATCACCGTGTTCGACCGCCAGCCCATGGTTCTGCACAGCACCTTCGGCTTCCACGGCGTCTCGCACGCCGGGGGTCGGTCCTACGGTTATTTCGCCGGCGTGACGCTCAGCGGGTCGGGCAACGGCTTTCTGGATTTCAACAACAATGCCGGCTCGCTGACCCACGGTTTTCTGAATCTCTACAAGGTGGATCTGGACACCGGTCATCCCGAGAAGGTCGCCGGGGGAAGCCAGCAGTTCTACAGCGACTGGGTGGTGGCGGCCGACGGGGAGATCGTCGCCCACGGCGCCTACGATCCACGCTCCGGCGAGTGGCGGCTCTATGACACGGCCAGCGACGCCCACCTCATCGAGCGGCGCCAGGAGCCGACCGGCGATGTGGACCTGATCGGCCAGGGCCGGCGGCCCGGCGACATCCTGGTCAACCAGGCCGACGAGGCGGGGGAATGGTCGATCGTCGAATATGGGGCCGGCGGGGCCAAGGCGACGCCGTTTGGCGAGGCGACGCCCAGGGCGCTGCTCTATGATCCGACGAGCCGCCTGCTGATCGGCGGGGTCCCCAACGAGGACGAACCGCGCACGATTCTCTTCGATCCGGCCTCTCAGGCGAAATTCGACAAGGTCAGCCGCGCCTTTCCCGGCGAGAGCGTCAGCCTCGCGTCCGCGACATCCAACCTCGACCGGATGATCATGTACACCTGGGGGCCGAAGGATTCGGGGACCTATTTCCTCGTCGATTATCCGAGCAAGAAGATCACCGCCGTCGGCTGGGCCTATCCCACCGTTCTGGAGCCCGACGTCGGCCCGGCGCGCGTCATCGCCTACAAGGCCGCCGACGGCGTGGCCATGCAGGGCATCCTCACCCTGCCGCCCGGGCGCGAGGCCAAGGGCCTGCCCCTGGTGGTCATGCCGCACGGCGGACCCGAAGCGCGCGACTATCTGGGCTTCGACTGGTGGGCGCAGGCCTTCGCCTCCCAGGGCTACGCGGTGTTCCAGCCCAATTTCCGCGGCTCCGACGGCTTCGGCAAGCCGTTCCGCGACGCCGGCCACGGCCAGTGGGGCCGCAAGATGCAGACTGACATTTCCGACGGGGTGGCCGAACTGGCGCGCCAGGCATCGTCGATCCCAAGCGAGCCTGCATCGTGGGGGCCAGCTACGGCGGCTACGCGGCCCTGGCCGGGGTGACGGTGCAGCAGGGACTCTACCGATGCGCGGTCGCGGTGGCCGGGATCGGCGATCTCAATGCCATGCTCACCTGGAGCGAGCAGAAGTTCGGCGTCGACAGCCCCGCCCTGCGCCGCGACCGCCTGTTCCTCGGCGTCAGGACCAATGGCGATCCGGCCCTCCGGGACCTCTCGCCCCAGCATCTGGCGGCGCGCGCCGACGCGCCGATCCTGCTCATCCACGGCAAGGACGACACCGTTGTGCCGATCAACCAGAGCCTCGACCTGCGCGACGCCCTGAAATCGGCCGGCAAACCGGTGGAACTGGTCGAACTCACCGGCGAGGATCATTGGCTCTCCAGCCCGGCCACCCGCGCCCAGACCCTCACCGCTTCGGTGGCCTTCGTGGAGAAGTACAATCCGGCCCGGTGAGTGAGACGCCGCGATACCGACGATCGCTTTCGCGCTTCGCCGGGGCTTGTTTGTAATGGAAATTTACCTTACCTTACGGGATTGATCCTGCCCGCTGGAGTTTTCGCCATGGTCACCCTCACCGTTACCGAAAAAGGTCAGGTGACTCTTCGCAAGGATCTGCTTTCCCACCTTGGCGTCCACCCGGGAGAGCGAATCGAGCTGGAAAAGCATCCGGGGGGCGCCGTGGTGGTGAAGGCCGCGCGCCGCACGGGACGGCTCTCCGACGTGTTCGATCTTCTCAAGCGAGACGACTGCGCGCGCCTCTCCATCGATGAAATCAACGAGGCGGCCGCCCAGGGCTGGGCGGGGATTCGGTGAAGATCACCGCCGACACCAATGTGCTGGTCCGCGCCATCGTCGGCGACGACGCGATCCAGAGCGCCGCGGCGCGCCGGGAGCTTGAGGCGGCCGACGCCGTCGCTTTGCCGCTGGCCGCGCTGTGCGAACTGGCGTGGGTGCTGGGGCGCGACTACAAATTGAACGTCGCCCATATTGCCCAGGCGATCGAACGCTTGCTGGAAAGCGAGAGCGTGCTGGTGAACCGGGCCGCGGCGCAAGCCGGCCTCGACCAATTGCGGGCGGGCGGCGATTTCGCCGATGGGGTGATCGCTCATGAAGGAGCCTGGCTGGGAGCCGATACGTTCGTAAGCTTCGACCTGGCCGCCGTGCGGCTGATGACGGCGAGGGGCGAAAAGGCCCGTCAGCCGGCGCCCGCCTGACGGCGGAGGAATGAAGCTCTGAGTGAGCGAAGGCTCTACAGCATAGACGGTATGATCCGATCCGGCGGTTTGTGGCCGTCCATCCAGGTGCGGATGTTGACGATCACCTTTTCGCCCATGTCGATGCGGCCCTCGATGGTGGCCGAACTCATGTGGGGCAGCAGAACCACGTTGGGCAGTTTCAGGAGCTTGGGGTTCACCGCCGGCTCGTGCTCGTAGACGTCGAGGCCGGCGCCGGCCAGTTCGCCGCGCTGGAGCATGCCGGCCAGGGCGGCCTCGTCGATGATCTCGCCGCGGGCGGTGTTGACCACGATGGCGTGCGGCTGGAG
>JALYTR010000078.1 GCA_030854165.1 Pseudomonadota bacterium
CCGGCGGGGAGCCAAGATCGGCCTCGTCCTGACCATCCTTCTGGGCCTGCTCTTCACCGCCATCCAGGGCTACGAGTATCACCACATCCTGACCGACCACCTGTTCTATTCGCCGGAGGCGGCCAGCGCCGGCCTCTACGGCTCGGCCTTCTTCATGGCCACCGGCTTCCATGGCTTCCATGTGATCATCGGCACCATCTTCCTCATCGTCTGCCTGATCCGGCTGATGAACGGCGGTTTCACGCCGCGCCAGCACTTCGGCTTCGAGGCGGCGTCCTGGTACTGGCAGTTCGTCGATGTGGTGTGGCTGTTCCTGTTCGCCTTCCTCTATCTGATCTTCGGCGCCGGTTGGGGCCATTGAGCCGATCCCGCGGGGCCCGTCCCCTGCTGGCCGGACTCGCCTGCCGTTGTCCCAATTGCGGTGAGGGGCGCCTCTACGAAGGTTTCCTCAAGGTGGCCGGCCGATGCGAGACGTGCGGGTTTGAACTCGGTCACGCCGACAGCGGCGACGGTCCGGCTGTCTTCGTGATCATCATCGTGGGGTTTCTGATGGTGTTCGCGGCCCTCTTCACCGAGATCGCCGTCCATCCGCCGGTGTGGGTCCATCTGATGGTCTGGCTACCCCTGGGCGCGGGCCTCTGCCTGGTCCTGCTGCGCCCCATGAAGGGCCTGATGATCGCCGCCCAGATCAAGAACAAGGCCTCGGAGCATCGGAGCGATGGCTTCTGATCGCGATGGCCCAGAGGGCTGGCGTGCGTTCCCCTTCGGCCTGACCATCGCCGCCGCGATCGCCCTGTCCATTCTCCTTGGCCTGGGCGTCTGGCAGCTTCATCGCCTGAAGTGGAAGCAAGGCTTGCTGGCCAAGATCGCCGCCTTGCAGGGCGCCCCCGCTCTCCCTCTCGGCCCGGTCCTGGCCCGCGTCGCCGCGGGCGAGACCGGGCAGTTCATCCGGGTGAGCGCCCTCTGCGCCCCGCCCGCCCGGCCGTCGCCCATGATCTTTCGCTACGCTTTGCACGACGGTCAGGTCGGTTGGCGGGCGGTGACGATGTGCGCCCTGGCGGGCGCGCCTTACGACGGCATCCTGTTGGACAGGGGCCTCGTCACGCGCTTCACCGGCGCCATGGCCCCCGGGCGGGCGCGATTCCCCGCCCCTCTCGCCGTCACCGGCGTGCTGCGCGGCGTCGGCGCCGCCTCGCCGCTCGATCCGGCGATGCCTCAGAGCCAGAACGGCGTCACCGTCCTGCGCGTAGTGGACACCGGCGCCCTCGCCGCCGTGGCCCGCCAAAGCGGCCTCGCCCACCCGGCGCCCTACATACTGGCGGTGGAAGCCGAAACGCCGCCGCCCGCCGGGATCGCGCCGGCCGCCCTGCCCCAGGATATCCCCAACAACCACTTCGTCTACGCCCTGACCTGGTTCGCCCTGGCCGGCATCCTGGCCTGGTTCTACGTCGCCATGGTCTGGCGAAGACTGGCCGGCCGATGAAGTTTGTCTCCACGCGCGGCGCGGCGCCAGAGGTCGGTTTCGTCGATGCTCTGCTCGCCGGCCTGGCGCCGGACGGCGGCCTCTACACACCAAAACTGTGGCCGACCCTGACCCCCAACGAGATCGCGGCCTTCGCCGCCATGCCCTACGCCCGTGTCGCCGCCGACATCCTCGGCCGCTTCGCCGGCGAGGAGGTTGGCACGGCCATCTTGCAAAATCTGTGCGAGGAGGCCTATGCGGGCTTCACCCACCCGGCGGTGGCGCCCCTGAGACAACTGGCGCCCGGACGGTTCCTGCTGGAACTCTTTCACGGCCCGACCCTGGCCTTCAAGGACGTGGCCATGCAGGTGCTGGCGCGGCTCTACGAATACGCGTTGGCTGAGCGGGGCCGCGCCATGACAATCGTCTGCGCCACTTCGGGCGACACAGGCGGCGCGGCGGTGGAAGCCTTTGCCGGACGTGCCAATGTGCGGCTTGTCGCGCTGTTCCCCGAGGGTCGGATTTCCGAGATTCAGCGTCGGTTCATGACGACTTCCGCCCACGACAATGTGCGTTGCGTGGCCGTGGCCGGGGACTTCGACGACTGCCAGGCGATTCTCAAGGCCCTGTTCGACGACCGAGACTTCGCGGGCGACGTCGGCCTGACGACGGTCAATTCGATCAATATCGCCCGCATCGTCGCCCAAAGCGTCTATTGTTTCACCGCGGCGGTCGCGCTGGGGGCGCCGAGGCGGGCGGTGGCCTTCGCCGTTCCCACCGGCAATTTCGGCGACGCCTTCGCCGGCTACGCCGCCCGGCTGATGGGTCTGCCGATCGAGCGTCTGTTGGTGGCGACCAACGACAATGACATCGTATCGCGCGCCCTGGAAGGCGGTCGCTATGCGCGCGGAGAGTCTCAGGCCACCCAGAGCCCGGCCATGGATATCCAGGTCGCCTCCAATTTCGAGCGGCTCTATTTCGAATGCGCCGGGCGCGATGGCGCGGCGACGGTCGCCGCCTTTTCCGGCTTCGCGGCATCCGGAACCCTGGACATTCCGCCATCCATCCACGCCGCCATGCACAAGGTCTTCCGGGGCGTCGCGGTGAGCGAAGCGGAAACCGCCCGCGCTATCGTATCCGCCTTGGATGAAACCGGTGAACTCATCGATCCTCACACGGCGGTCGCCCTGGGCGGCGCCGATCTGGCCGGGCCGGCGTCGACAACAACGCCGCTGATCGTCCTGGCCACCGCTCACCCCGCCAAGTTTCCAGGCGCCGTGCATGCGGCAACGGGCGTCCTTCCGCCGCCGCCGGCCGCCATCCGGAATCTGATGGCTCGCCCCGAGCGGTTCGACCTCCTCGCCGCCGACGCAGAGGCGGTCAAGACCTATGTCCGCGCGTTCGCCACGTCATGACCCGACCCGCCTCGCCGCTCCCCCGCCTCCACACCCTCGCCAACGGCGTGACGGTGATTTGCGACGCCGCGCCTGGGTTCGATACCCTGGCGCTCAGCGTGGTGGCGGGCCGCGGGGCACGGTTCGAGGACCTTTCCCGGTCGGGCTGGTCGCATCTGCTCGAGCACATGGTGTTCAAGGGGGCGGCCGAACGCTCGGCCCGCGACATCGCCGAAGCCATCGAGGCGGCCGGTGGCCAGATCAACGCCGCCACCGGACACGAGCGGACCAGCTTCCAGATCCGCGCCCTGGCCGGCGGCCTTCCCCTGGCCATGGCGGTCGCCGCCGACCTTGTCCAGCGGCCGGCTCTGAACGAGGAGGACCTGGTTCGCGAAAAGCAGGTGGTGGCCCAGGAGATCGCCGAAGCAGCCGATACACCGGACGATCAGGTGTTCGAGCTGGCGCAGGCCGCCGCCTTCCGCGACCAGCCCCTCGGCTGGCCGATCCTCGGCTCGCCGTCCAGCATCGCCCGCGCCGACCCCCAGACGATGGAAGCCTGGCGCACCGGACTCTACGCTCCCGACCGACTGGTGGTGAGCGCCGCTGGCGCGGTGGATGAGGAGGAACTGCTCTCTCTGGCCGAACAGGGCTTCGGCGCGGCGCTCGCGCCGGCCGCGCAGGCGCCATCCCCCGCGGTGTTCACCGGCGGGCCCGCTAGCGAGCGGCGGCGTCTGGAGCAGGCCCATCTGGTTTTTCTGTTGCCCGCGCCCGGCGTGCTGGATGCCGACCACTGGACCCTGCGCCTGTTCGCCGAGGTGCTGGGCGGCGGCATGTCTTCGCGGCTCTTTCAGGAGGCGCGCGAGCGGCTGGGCCTGGCCTACGCCATCGACGCCTACGCCGACGCCTACGCCGACGTCGGGGTGCTGGGAATCTACGCCGGCTGCGCGGCGCCCGACGCCGCGCATCTGGCCAAGGTCGTCGCCGAACAAATCATAGCCCTCGCCGCCGGCGCCGAAGAGCGCGAGCTTTCCCGCGCCAAAGCGCAGCTCAAGGCATCCCTGTTCATGGGCCGCGAATCCCTTCTGGCCCGCGCCGAACAGGCCGCCGCCCAGCATCTGGCCTTTGGGCGCCTCATCGGCCCCGCCGAACAGGCCGCCGCCATCGACGCGGTCGGCGCCGGCGACATGGCCCGGCTGGCAACCCGACTCCTGGCGCCGCGTCTGGCGACGGTCAGCGTCCTGGGACCCAAGAGGGCCATGGACGCCCCACGGGCTTTCGAAGACGGGGTGTTCGGATAATCATCCTTGGCGCGCGATCGCAATCGCGGCAAGATCGCTCCATGGCCCTGCTCGACTGGATGGCCGCCGATCACGAACTTAGACTGGAGGGCCAGGGCGTCCGCCTTCGCCCACATCGGGCGTCGGACTATTCCCAATGGGCCTCCTTGCGGGCCGGCTCGCGCGACTTCCTGCAGCCCTGGGAGCCGACCTGGCCCCTGGACGACCTGACCCGCGCCGCCTGGCGCCGCCGGCTGACCGCCTACGGTCAGGACATCGAGCGCGCCGTCGCTTATCCGTTTCTGGTTTTCCGCCAGATTGACGGCGCCATGGTCGGCGGGGTCACGGTCTCCAACGTCCGGCGCGGGGTCGCCCAGATGGGCTCACTCGGCTACTGGATCGGCGCGCCGTTCGCTCGCCGCGGCCACACCGCCGCGGCGGTAGGCGCGGTGACGCGCTTCTGCTTCCAGCGCCTGGGGTTGCATCGTGTGGAGGCCGCCTGCATCCCCGCCAACGAGGCGTCGCGCGGGGTGCTGCTGAAGTGTGGCTTCAAGCAGGAAGGGATGGCGCGCGCCTACCTTAAAATCAACGGAGTCTGGCGCGACCATCTGCTTTTTGGCTTGGTCTCGCCGCCGGCCGTTGGCGAGGACAAAGGGATCTGACGCCCTTCAGGCCCGTCCCGCCTGGGCCGACAGGTTCTCGGCGGCGATCCCGATCTTGGCCAGCGACCGCGACCATTTGTGTTCGTGGTCGTCGTCGAACAGCAAGCCTTCGTCGGGCTCGCAGGTCAGCCAGACGTTCTCGCGTATCTCGTGTTCCAGTTGGCCCGGCTGCCAGCCGGCATAGCCCAGGGCCATGACGGAGCGGCGGGGACAGCCATCGCTCCCCGCCATGGCCTCCAGCACCTCGCGCGTCGCGGTGAGCGCCACGCCGCCCCCGATGGCGAGGCTGGAGGGCTCGCAGGCGTAGTCGTCGGTGTGCAGGACAAAGCCGCGCTCGGGTTCGACCGGCCCGCCCATGAGGACCAGATCGCCCAGGGCGCCGGCGGCGGATTTCACACCGAGCTTGGCGAGCAGCTTGGCGATGGTCAGGCCCTCGACCGGCCGATTGACGGTCAGGCCCATGGCGTGCTCGGCGTCGTGGACGCACAGGAAGATCACCGCCCGTTCGAAACGCGTATCCTCGATCCCCGGCATGGCCACCAGAAGCCGGCCGGCGAGATAGGGTGTGGACCTGAGCGACATTCTTCCATGATCGGCGGGGACGCGGCCGGATTCAAGCCCGTGATGGCGCGGCGCCCTTGGCGGAACGCGCCCAGGTGTCTATCTGCGGCTCGAAACAACCCTCCTTAAACGAAAGAGCACCATGGCCATCAACGTCGGCGACAAGGTCCCCAGCGCCACCTTCACCACCTTCGGCCAGGACGGCCCGGGCCCGATCACGACAGACGAACTCTTCAAGGGCAAGACGATCGCCTTGTTCGCCGTGCCGGGCGCGTTCACCCCGACCTGCTCGGTCAAGCACTTGCCGGGATTCAAGGAAAAGGCGGCGGCGCTGAAGGCCAAAGGGATCGACACCATCGCCTGCGTGTCGGTGAACGATGTCTTCGTGATGAAGGCCTGGGGCGAGAGCCAGAACGTGGGCGCCGATATCCTGATGCTGGCCGACGGCAACGGCGAGTTCACCCGCGCCGTGGGTCTGGAACTGGACGCCAGCCGCTTCGGCATGGGCCCCCGCTCGCAACGCTATTCCCTGGTCGTCGAGGACGGGATGGTGAAGGAAGTGAATATCGAAGAAGGCGGCGAGTTCAAGGTCTCCTCGGCCGAATACATGCTGGCGCGGCTGTAAGGAGCCCGCGCGGCCCCCCATTGCGCGCAACGATTTTTTTCCGTACGTGTTGCCGCCACGTGGAGCCTTGGTTCCACGGAAAACAGAGGAGGCTTCGATCATGGTCAATACGCGTCGTTCCCTGATGGCGGCTCTTACCGGCTTGGCCATGGCCGCTGCGTTCGGGCTTGCGCCCCTGGCGGCGCACGCTTCCGCCCAGTCGCTGAGCGCGGACGGGCAGCGGGCCCTGACCCGACTCTACGCCAGCGATCCCGACGCACGGCGGGTTGGCGCCCATGCGCACGCGATCCTGGTATTTCCCAGCATCATCAAGGGAGCGTTGGTGTTCGGCGGCGAGACCGGCAACGGCGTGCTGCTGGTGCGCGGGCGGGCCGAGCGCTTTTACAACATCAGCGCCGCCTCGTGGGGCCTGCAGATCGGCGGCAAATCGTTCAGTTACGCTTTGTTCTTCATGAACGACCGCGCGCTGAACTATCTGCGCAAGAGCGCCGGATTTTCGATAGGCGCGGATCCAAACATCGTGGTCGTCGATGTGGGCGCGGCGGCGAACGTCAACACCACCACCCTTCGTCAGGACGTCTATGCCTTTCCATTCGCCGCCAAAGGGCTGATGGCCGGCATCAGCATTCAAGGATCGAAGATCACCCCCATCCACCCGAGTTAGGCCGCGCTCCGCCCGCCGCAGGAGTTTCAAGCTCCGAGGCTCTCGGGCGAGGCCCTGAACAGATCCACCGCCCCCTGGGTCACGGCCTGGGTGAGACCGGGACTTTGGCTGAGGATCTGTTCGGCGAAGACACGGGCGAGGCCGATCTGGGTGCGCCAGTAGTCCTCGGGGCCGTCGCCGGCGGCGAGGTGGCGGGCGGCGGCGAGGGCCTGTTTGCCCAGCATCCAGCCGCCGACCACATCGCCCAGAAGCTTCAGATAGGGCGTGGCGCCGGCCAGGGCGTCCGGTTGGGCGTGGCCGCGGCGCTCGATCAGCCAGCCGGTGGCCGATTGCACGGCGGCCAAGCCCGCCTCCAGACGCGCTCCGATGGTGTGCAGCCAGGCGTCGTCGGCGCTCTTGAGGGCCGCGGCGGTGGGGAAGATGTCGGCCACCAGTTCGCGCACCGCTTGTCCCTTGCCGAGCGCCAGCTTGCGGCCCATCAGGTCGATGGCCTGAATGCCGTTGGTTCCCTCGTAGATCGGCAGGATGCGGGCGTCGCGATAGTATTGCGCCGCGCCAGTCTCTTCGATGAAGCCCATGCCGCCATGCACCTGAAGGCCCATGGAGGCGACCTCGACGGCCATGTCGGTGGACCAGGCCTTGGCGATGGGGGTGAGCAGATCTTCCCGGAACCGCGCCGAGTCGCGATCGACCGGATTGCCGGAAAGCCGCGCCAAATCCGCCGCCACGGCGGTGGAGAGGCACAATCCTCGCGCCGCCTCGATCTTCGCCTTCATCAGCATCAAGGTGCGACGAACGTCGGGATGATCGAAGATGCGCGACGGCAGGGTCCCGGTCCAGGCCGAGCGGCCCTGTTTGCGCTCCAGGGAAAAGGCCAGGGCGCTCTGATAGGCGCGCTCGGCCACCCCCACCCCCTGGACGCCAACCTGCAGGCGGGCGGCGTTCATCATCACGAACATCGCCGCCAGACCCTGGTTTGGGGCGCCCACCAGTTCGGCTTTCGCGTTCTCGTAAAGCATGACGCAGGTGGGCGAGGCGTGCGCACCCAGCTTGTGCTCGAGGCTCATCGGCCGAACGCCATTGGCCGCGCCCAGAGTTCCGTCCTCGGCAACCAGACGCTTGGAGGTGAGAAAGAGCGAAAGGCCCCGCGATCCGGGCGGCGCGTCCGGCAGGCGCGCCAGCACCATGTGGAGGATGTTATCGGCCACATCGTGGTCGCCCCAGGTGATGAAGATCTTTTGGCCGCTGAGCGTGTAGCCGCCGTTCCCGCCCGGCTCGGCGCGCATGGCGATCGCCCCCAGATCCGAGCCGGCCTGCGGCTCGGTGAGATTCATCGTCCCGGTCCACTCGCCGGAGATCAGTTTGGGAAGGTAGAGCGCCTTTTGGCGTTCCGTGCCGCGATGGGTCAGAGCCTCGATGCCCGCCAAGGTGAGCATGGGACAAAGGCCGAAGGCCATGTTGGCGGCCTGGACCATCTCGAAAACGGCGATCTCCAACGCCTTGGGCAGACCCTGGCCGCCATATTGAGGATCGGCCGAAAGTCCGTTCCAGCCACCGGCGGCAAACTGGCGATAGGCGTCGGCGAAGCCGGGCGCGGACCTGACGGCGCCGTTCTCGAAGCGGGCGCCGGCCCGGTCTCCGGGGGCGTTGAGGGGCGCGAGCACATCGGCGCACAGGGCGCCCGCCCCCTCCAGCACCGCCTCCGCCGTGGCCGCGTCGGCGCCCGGAAACAGGCTGGCGAGCCGCCCGAACCCCCCCGCCTCTTCGAGGGCGAACAACAGGTCGCGAACCGGGGCTTTGTAGGTC
>JALYTR010000443.1 GCA_030854165.1 Pseudomonadota bacterium
GCGCCGGCGATGGCGGCGGCGACGGGGCGGCCGGCCGAGTCGCCCTCGAAGGTCATTACCTGGACGTAGAGGCGCCGGCGGGCGCGGCCGATATCGTCCGCCGCGCGCGCCCAGAAGTCGGCGGCGCCGACGAGGAGTTGGAGATCGATCAAGCCGCCCTCTGTTCCTCCCCCGTCCTCTTACGGGGGAGGGGGACCGCGAAGCGGTGGAGGGGGCGAGAAGACCGCGATTTCCCTCGTTCCGCTGCTGTCTTGCTGTCGAAGCGGGCGGCGAAGGCCACGGGCTCGTCGATCCGGCCGCGTGTAAGCTGGGCGCGGCAGCAAGGATATTTGGCGCGAGCGCGCATTGCCCCCGCCCCCTCCACCCCTTCGGGGTCCCCCTCCCCCGCTTCGCGGAGGAGGAAAGCAGGTCTCGGACCGCGACGCGACAACGCCTTCTCTCTCATCCGAACGTCCGTGCCGGGCACAACAAGCATTGCGTCTCATCGCCCGGCGCGGCTAGAAGCAGCCGACGGGGCGGATTCGCCGAGCAGGGACTTTAGCATGAACGAGCGACTGCGCGTCATGCTCCTGCTGTCTTCCCTGCATGGCGGTGGGGCCGAGCGGGTGGCGGTGCATCTGCTCAACCGCTGCGATCCCGATCTCATCGATGTGCGCATGGGCCTGCTGCGCAAGGCCGGCCCGTTCCTGGCCGACGCCGACGCCTCGCGGATCGACGTCTCGCCGATCGGCCAGGATCGGCTGGCTTATGAAGGGCACAATTCCAGCTTCTACCGGCCGCGCAAGCTGATCGCCGGAGCGGTGTTCGCGCCGGCCAATGTCTCCAGCATGATCCGCGCCCATCGCCCGCACGTGGTGATGAGCTTCCTCAAAGGGATGAGCGTCCTCACCTATTTTGTCCTCAAGGGCCTGGGACCGGCGAGGCCGCGCTGGATCGCCCGCGAGGGCAACAACACCGACGCGGTGATCGACGACGAGCTGGTCAATCCCACCGGCCGCGCCCTGATCAAGGGGCTGACCCGGCGCTGCTACCGCGCCGCCGACTGCTTCCTGGCCAATTCGCACGAGATGGCGCGCGGCCTGCGCGAGAGCCTCGACCTCGACCGCAGCCGTATCCGGGTGATCCACAATCCCATCGACGTGGCCCACATCCAGCGCCTGGCGGGCGAGCCATTGCCCCGCCCGAGGACCCGGCCCTTCATCGTCACCGCCGGGCGGCTCGAACACCAGAAGGGCCACGATCTGCTGCTCGAGGCGTTCGCGAAGAGCCGGGCGGCCAGAGACTTCGATCTGGTGATCCTGGGGCGCGGCAGCCTGGAGACCGACCTGAAGCGCCAGGCCGATGAGCTTGGCGTGGGCGAGCGGGTGTTGTTCCCCGGCTTCGCGGCCAATCCGTGGGCGTGGATCGCCAAGGCGCGGCTGTTCGTCCTGCCGTCGCGATGGGAGGGCTTTCCCAGCGTGGTCGCCGAGGCCCTGGCCTGCGGCGCGCCGGCCCTCGTCACCGCCTGCGATTTCGGGCCGCGCGAAGTGGTCGAGCATGGGGTGAGCGGCTGGGTCACGCCGCCGGAGGACGCCGCCGCGTTCGGCGCGGCCATGGACATGCTGCTGGAGACGCCAGAACTGACGGCGCGCTTCAAGGCGGCCGGCAAGACGCGCGCCAAGAGCTTCGACATCGCCAAGATGATCGAGGCCTACACCAGCCTGTTCGTCGAACAGGCGGCCGCGCCGACGGCGCTGGCGCTGGGGGCGTGAGGGGCGGGCGCCACTGGTGCGCGACCCCAGTCGCGGCAAAGACGCGGCGCGGCGACAGCGAAATGAAACTTCCCTACGGCGCGCCCCTTCTTCCTCTGACGAAGTGATATATCAGAGCAATTACGGCCACGACCAGAAGTATATGAATGAGAAAACTCGAGACATGAAACAGGAGAAATCCCAGCGCCCAACAGGCGATCAGGACGATGGCGATGAAGATCCACATGAATTCATTTCCCCGTGTTTGCGATGTGAATAGACGCGGCAATGTTCCGCCGATCACCAAGCCTTCCCCGCCGCCGCGAACCGGAGTCGATGGAGATCGCCCGACCGCCCCATCGGTGACGAAGGCGGCATCGATGTCAAGACAGATCGCGGCCTCGCCCTGGATCGACGTCCGCGTCAGACCTCCCGCGCCGACGACGCGCCGGCGTTCGCGGTCAATCGAACGTCTTCCAGGCAATGATGGATCTGTCGCACGTGCGTTCTGTGGCTCAGGATGCAGACTCGCAGGGTGACGGCGTCTCCGTCCGTCGAGGGCAACAGGGTGCTGGAAAGAAAGCAACGACCGCGCCCATTGATGGCGTCCAAAAAGGCCGCGTTTCTGCGGTTCCAACCCTCGATCGGTTCGGCCGAAAGACGGCTCAGCCTGAAGGCGACGACGGTGAGCTGGGGCGCGGCGACGATCTCGATCGGCAGGCCCGCGCGGACCGATTCCCGCAGACCGCGATGGAAGGCGGCCGCGAGGGCGAGTTTCTCGGCC
>JALYTR010000079.1 GCA_030854165.1 Pseudomonadota bacterium
AGCCCGGACCGTGCAGGCGCAAAGGCGAGGATCCGGGCTGGAGCGGCGCCGCGCGGCGTGTAATGTTTCTGCGGAACCTCGCGGACGCCTTTGAGCGCTTGGCTGGCGGCCCCCTCGTCTTCCTACTCGACGACGAAGCGCGACAGCGGACCGAGCGTTGGCGGCGAGATCGTCGTCAAGGTCGTTGGAGGGGGTTCACGAGGTACGGGGGATGGTTTTGCGCTTCATTCACACATCCGATTGGCAGCTGGGCAAGCCGTTTGGGCGGACGCCGGCCGAGGCTCGAGTCGCCCTCCAAGAAGCGCGCCTGGACGTCATTGACGCTCTGGCCAAGCACGCACGCGCTCATGATGCTCTATGGATTCTGGTGGCCGGCGATGTGTTCGACAGCCCCGAACCTGGCGACCGTGTCTTCCGACAGGCGTTGGCGCGTATGAAGGCCGCGGACGATGTGCGCTGGCTTCTTCTTCCCGGCAATCACGACCCCGCGCGCGCCGACGGCCTCTGGAGCCGGCTCATCAGTGAGGCTCCCCGAAATGTGCTGACGGCTCTCGAGCCCTCGCCGATCGATCTTGGCGACGAGCTCTGGGTCCTCCCCGCACCCTTGCAGTTCAAACGTTCGGCCGAAGACCCCACTGCATGGTTCGAGGGGGCGGAGACCCCGCCCGGCGCGAGGCGGATCGGCTTGGCCCACGGCGCGATCCAGGAGTTTGGCAAGGAAGGGGAGGGCACGAATCTCATCGCGCCCGACCGCGCCAAGCGCGCCGGGCTGGACTATCTGGCGCTCGGAGACTGGCACGGCCGCAAAGCTATAAACCCCCATACCCATTACAGCGGCACACCGGAGCCCGACGACTTCGGCAGGGACGTCACCGGGGTCGCTCTGCTCGTCGATCTGAGTTCAACCGGCGCGGCTCCGAGCGTCCAGGACCTCGCCGTGGCCCGGCACACCTGGGCCGAGACCTCCTGGCAGGTCTCGAGCCTGAACGACTTAGAAGCCTGTCTTCCTGAACTGGCGCGGGGCGTCGACCATCGCCACCTCGTCGCCCGCGTCACTCTGACGGGACTGGTCACCCTCGCCGAGCGAGTGGCCATCCGCGAACGACTGGAGGATGGCCTCGCCCACGAAATCCGCTGGCTCGATCTGCGTCTGGGCGACCTCTTCGCGCGGCCCAGCGACAACGATCTGGCCGATATCGACGCCCACGGCGTACTGCGCGTTGCGGCCGAACGGCTCCTGTCAATGTCGGAAGACGCGGGGCCCGCCGGCCGCCGGGCGGCTACGGCCCTGGAGCGGCTCTACATCGAGCACCAACGCGCGCAGAAGCAGGTGGCAGCCTGACATGCTGGTGCGCAAACTCGAGATCGAGAATTTCCGCAAGTTCCGCCGCCCGGTGACCCTGACTGGCTTCGCTGACGGCCTCAACCTCGTCTGTGAACCCAACGAGATCGGCAAATCCACCGTGCTTGAAGCCCTGCGGGCCGTGCTGTTCGAGCGCCACGGGGCGAAAGGCCGCAAGATCCAATCCTTCCGGCCTCACGGAGATGAGGTGGCGCCCACCGTTGCGCTCAGTTTCGAGGTGGCGGGCGAGGAATGGTCGCTCCAGAAGCGCTTCCTTCAATCGCCGATGGTGGCCCTTGAGGGTCCCTCGGGCCGTTTTCAAAGCGACGCGGCGGAGGAAAAGCTGCAAGCGCTTCTCGGCTTCGCCCGGGCGGGCAACGCCGGCTCCGACGACGACACCCGCGGCGCCCTGGGCCTGCTCTGGATCGAGCAGGGCAAATCGTTCGAACTTGCGGCCCCTGGCGAAGCTGCGCGCCGAACATTCGAGGAAGTCCTGGCCGGCGAGATCGGCGCCGTGACTGGCGGCCGACGCACCGCCGCGGTTCTCCAGGCGATCGACAAGGCGATCGCCGAGCTGCTCACCCCCACGGGTAAGCCTGCCAAGCGCCTTAAGGAGGCCAGCGATCGGCGCGAGCAGGCGCAAACCGACGCCCAGGAGGCCCAGACTGATTTGGAGGCCTTCGAGGGCGTTCTCACCACGCTGGAGGCCAAGCGCGCGGAGCTTCGGCGCGTGTTGCGCGACCTCGACGATCCGGACCAGAAGGCCGCGCTGGCGTCGATCCGCGCGGACATCGAGTTGGCAAAAACCGCCGACAAAGACCTGAAGACGGCGCGGCTGACCCTGCAGGCGGCGCTCTTGGCGCGCGAGCGCTTCGACGCCATCGGCGCCCAGCGCCAGGCCGACCGAAAGGCTCTCGCATCGGCGGAAAAGGACCTGGGCGAACGGGATCAGGCGGTCGCTGACCAGACTGGTGTCTGCGACGCAGCGCGCGAGGCGGAACAATTTGCGGCGCAATCGCTCTCCACTGCCCGAGAGGCTTTGACTGCGGCCGAGACGGCGCGCTCGCAGGCGCTCGCCGACCAGCTGGCCGCGGAGAGGAGCCGAGCGACGATCGCAGCCTTTGACCGCCTCGATCGCGCCGAGATTCTGGCCAAAGACGTTGGTGACCTGCAGACCCAGGTTGACACCGAGAAAATGACCGCCGCCAACTCCGAGCGGTTGGAGGTCCTTGACCGCACCGTCCTCAACGCGCGTTCAGTCGTCGCGGCTGGCGCGCCGCTCTTGGAGATCGAACTGGTCGCCGGCGCCCAGGGGGTGACCCTCGATGGCGCCGCCGTCGAGGGCCCTGTCACAATTGAGATCACCCAAGCGCAGGAGCTCGCTGTCGAGCATGTCGGGGTGTTTCGCATAAGACCGGCGGCGAGCGGGGAGGGGGCGCTCGCCGCGCTTCGGGCGGCCGAGCAAGACTTGGCCGTTCTTCTGGCCAATGTGGGCCACGCCACGGCGGCCGAGGCGCGCGCCGCCGCGCGCCTGCGCGAGGACCGCGTCCGCGAGATAAAGGGCCTCAATAACCGCTTGGCCGCGGAATGCCCTGCGGACACGGTGTTGAAGGTTTCCGCAGGGCTAGCCGCCCTGCGGGCGGCTCTGCGGGAAGAGTCCCGGCCAGCGCCCGATTCCGCCGATAGCGCCAAACTCCACGCCTTAGCCACGGCGGGCGAGGATACCTATCAGCAGGCGCGGGCGAAAGAGGCGGGAGCCGATGCAACCCGCGGTGCGGCCCTGACCGCACTTCAAGCAGCCGAGCTTCTGCTCACCAGACTCACAGGCGAGGCCAACCTTGCCAAGGCGGAGGTGGACCGCCTGCAGAAGCTGATTGCCGCCGCCGTGACCGCACTCTCGGACGAGTCGCTCGGGCACGACCTTGCGGAGGCCAGAGCCGACGAGGCCCGCGCGGTTCTCGCCCACAACGCAGCCAAGGACACGGCCGAGGGCCTGGATTTTCCTGGACTGGAGCGGAGGCTTCAGACGCATGAGCGGCGGATCAACAACCTCAGCGACGCCCGCGTCGAGCTTGCCGGCGTTCTTGGACGCCTGGAGGCGGAGGCCAAGACCCTCGGCAGCGTAGGACCAGCCTCGCGCGCCCAGGCCGCCGCCGAGCTGACCCTGGCCGCCGAGCAGGACTTTGAGCGGCTGAACGAAGAGGCCGAAGTTCTCGCCCTCCTGCGCCGAACGCTTGAGGAAGCGCGGCTGGAAGCATCCCGAAAGTACCTGGCGCCGATCGCCCAGAGGATCGAGCCCTACGTGCGCCGGCTGCTCCCAAACGCGAGCCTAAGCTTCACCGAGGATTTCAGGCCCAGCCTTTTGACACGATCGGGTCGCGAGGAGGCGGCGGACGACCTCTCCAAGGGAACCCAGGAGCAATTGGCAGTTCTGACACGGCTCGCCTTCGCGGATCTTCTCCTGTCGAAGGGCAAGCCGGCCTCTCTTCTCCTGGACGACGCCCTGGTCTTCGCGGACGACGAGCGGTTCGAGACAATGACCGAGATTCTCACGGAGGCGGCACAGCGCATGCAGGTGATCATCCTCAGCTGCCGCGCATCGGCCTATCGCCATGTCGATGCACAAAGGATCCTGCTGACGTGAGGGGATCGCCTTGCCCTGCTTCCGAGCAGGGCTTCTGGGCCGAGCCCTCCGAGTCGGGACCCCCCGCAACGCCCCGGATATGGATTCATGGTCGCGCCGCCGGCTGCTGTGTCCACCTATGACTGGTTGGCCGGGCAGGTTTTGAAGCTTCTCCGGTCTGGCGATGGCGCGTTACGTAACGCCGCTTGACGCATCTCGCCTGCCGCGTTACGTAACGAGCATGGTGCTGTCCAATGCCGAACGCCAAGCCCGCTATCGCGAACGCCTCAAGCAACTTGCGACTAGAGGTGTTATGACCCCGATCCAGGCCGAAATGCTCGCGGACACCCGGAAGCGGCTGCGCGAATGGCGAAGGTCGTTGGCCGCCTTCGCGGAGGGGCGGATGTGGCTGAGAACAAATAACGTCGACATGACCGCAGAGCACATCGCGATGCTCAGAAGGATGATCACGACCAATGAGGGGTTGCTCGCTCAGTATGATCCCGACGGTGTCACGGCTGACGGCAATATCGAAATTGGGGACGTTTCCCCGCAGGAGTCTGCCGGTATCTTGCCGGGGCGCTGGGTGTCTTATGCCTTGGACGATCGCGACAATGCGGTGAGCTTGCGCCTCTACGACGTTGAGAGCGCCGCGCGCACAGACGCTCTTCAGCCTGGCCGAAGCGTTGGCGTCGTGGCCGACGACATGTGGTCAATCACGCCGGCTCCGAACCGGGTGGCCTATGCACTTGCGCAGGAGATGCCCAACGGCTGGTGGAGGGCCCTAATATCTGGCTGGTCAGACCTGCCGGAGCAGATTGAACTCGGCAGGGATCGCGTGATCAACGAAATCGGCAAGGTCGCACGGGAATATCTGAAGGAACGTACCAATCGAGGCGTAGTAGTCGCCAAATCGTTTCCGAATTCGATCAAGGGATGGAAATGCGTCGCCATTTCCCTCGATGGCGAACTATGACGGATGTATTTATCAGCTACACCCGTTCGGACGAAGCGTGGGCCGAATGGATCGCGTGGACTCTCGAGGAGGCGGGTTACAGCTCTATTCTCCAGAAGTGGGACTTCCGACCGGGCAGCAATTTCGTGCTGGAAATGCAGCGGGCCGCTGCCCAGGCAAGCCGAACCGTCGTCGTGCTGTCAGGGGACTATCTCAGGTCCACCTTTGCCGCGCCCGAGTGGGCTGCCGCCTTCGCAAGGGACCCATCGGGCCTTGCCGGCAAGCTGGTTCCCGTCCGCGTAACCGAGGTCGACCCCGACGGCCTTCTTGGTCCCGTCGTCTATATCGACCTCGTCGGTAAGAACCTGGCGGATGCCACCTCGGCACTTCTGGCGGGATTCAAAGTAGGTCGCGCTAAGCCAGCCGCACCGCCGCCATTCCCCGGTCTGGCCCACGTAGCGAAGCCCTTCCCGGGTTCCGCAGCTCAGACCACGTCGGCACAGCCAAGCAATGTACGAATTCGCCGGCAGGCTACGGACCTCGATAAGCGCCGCTTTCTTCGCGACGGTTTCGACGTAATGGCAGAGACTTTCAGGACATATCTTGACGATTTGGAGCGCGACAATCCCGGCGTGGCGACCGATTTCGACCGGGACGGAAGCACCACCTTCCGCGCCCAGGTCTATTTGGACGGCAAGCTCCAGGCGAATTGCAAGATCTGGCTCGGCGGCATGCTGGGAGACGATGGCATCTCGTACGCCGAAGGTTCCACGGCCAACATGGGCAATGCGACCAATGAAACAATCTCTCTGGCCGATGGCGATGAGCTCGCATTCCGGGCCCTGATGGACATGGGCTTAGGCAAGCGGCCGGCTGGGATCGACACTGGCCGGATGTCGGCCGGCGAAGCCGCCCAGTATCTCTGGGCACGTTTCGTCTGGCGGTTTGCCCAAACTTGAGGGTGACGCCGCCTGACAGGAATATGTCGTGTGGCGCATCAAATTGTCGATTGATGCAGTCAGATACATCATTGCAAAAGGGCGAGGGGCCATATATCGCTCTCTACATCATTCAGGCCATATGATGCATCGGGCTACATCGTGAGTTATCAGGCAGAAGCCTTCGCTCAAAGCCTCCGCCAGGCACGGCTCCAGAAAGGCTGGTCTCAGCGGGACCTCAGCGGGAAGGCGGGAATTCCACAAGCCCATATTTCCCGCATTGAAAGCGGGACCGTCGATGTGAAAGTCTCCACGCTGGTGGAGCTTGCGAGACTGCTCGACCTCGAACTTGTCCTCGCGCCGCGCTCGTCCTTGCCCGCGCTCGAGGCTTTAATCCGTGAGGCTGAAGCGAGCCACGATCTGCGCTCCGCGCGCGGCCTGGCCAATTCGCTGCAGCCAACCCTCCGACGCCTGCGGATGGAACACCCAAAGAGCAGTACGACAGACCGCCTGGCGACGGTCATCGCGGACGTGATCGCGATCGCCCCCCTGTTTCAGACACCCGGCGCCTTGGGACAGTTGGAGGACGCCGTCGCGGACATCCAAAGGGCCAGCGACAATTCCAACGACGATCTCAAGAGCCTCGATACCGCCATCGGCGCGCTGGCCAAGATCCGCAACGGGCTTGTCCATGCCAGGGCGCCGGCTCAGACACCGGCCTACAGCCTCGACGACGAGGATTAGGCGATGGCCGCCGACGTCCTCGACATCTTCCTGGGTGATCGCAAGGTGGGCGCGATCACCGGGCTTGGCGGCGACAGGACTGTCTTCACCTTTGATGACGACTACGCGGACGACCCGGCGCGCCCGACCTTGAGTCTCTCGTTCAAGGACGCCATGGGCGACCTGATCCGCGACCAGCGACGCACTCAGACGCGGCTGTCGCCCTTCTTCTCCAATCTTCTGCCGGAAGGCCCGCTGCGCGACTACCTGGCCGAGAGGGCAGGGGTGAACGTGGTCCGGGAATTCTATCTCCTCTGGGCCCTCGGGGGCGACCTGCCCGGGGCCATAATCGCCCGCGGGCCAGATGGCGAAGAGCCGACGCCAGCGCTCGACGACGACGTTCCGGCGGCAGGTGGGAGCGTCGCCGAAGCTCCGATGCGGTTCTCTCTAGCGGGCGTTCAGCTGAAATTCTCCGCGGTTGAAAAAGCGCGGGGCGGACTGACAATTCCCGTCACCGGGGTTGGTGGGTCGTGGATCGTAAAGCTGCCATCGACCCGCTTTGTCGGGGTGTCGGAAAATGAGTATTCGATGATGACCCTCGCCAAGGGCGTGGGTATCGATGTTCCGGACATCCAGCTTCTGGCCCTGGACCAGATTGCGGGACTGCCAGACGGCATCGGCCGGCTGGAAGGCGCGGCCTACGCGATCCGCCGCTTCGATCGCACCGCCGACGGCGACCGCGTTCATATGGAGGACTTCGCGCAGGTCTTCGGCGTCTACCCGGCCGACAAATACAAGCAGGCTTCCTACAGGGCGATCGCAAAGGTGATGTGGCTGGAAACGGGCGAAGCCGGGATTACCGAGTTCATTCGCCGCCTGGTGTTCAACGCCTTAATCGGCAATGCCGACATGCACCTGAAAAACTGGTCCCTGCTCTATGCCGACGGGATCACGCCCGCCTTGTCGCCGGCCTATGACTTCGTCTCGACCTTGGCTTACATCCCCGACGACAAGGCTGCCCTGAAGTTCGCTCGCACCGCCCGCTGGGATGGGTTTACCGAAGACGAACTGACCTATCTGGCGGCAAAGGCCGGCTTGCCGGAACGGTTGGTGATCGCAACCGCGCGCTCGACCGTCGAGGCGTTCCGGGAGATCTGGGCTAAGGAGCGCGGCCACCTCCCGCTTCACGGCGAAATCGCCGACGTCATCGACCGACAGATTCAGATCGTGCCCCTCGCCGGGACTCGATAAGCAAAGCGCATGAGTTTCACCCAGGCGCCTGCCTTTGACAGTCCGTGGTTCGCGCCAGGTGTCGATGCGGCCAGCGTCAGCGACGCAGGGCTGCGCCTTACGGGTGGCGGCGGCCACCAGTCAAAAACCCTGATGCTCAACGAATTGGCTGCGCTCCTCTCTGAAGCCGAAAGCCGGGGCCTGGCGGCCGCGATTAACGCGGTGTCCGCCGAAAATCTGCTCGGGAAACCGTCAGGCGCAGCGGGCGAGAGCGTTCTGGCCAATCTCACGAAGCTCTACGGGATCAAGGCGCCGCCTCCAATCACCCGGGCGTTGATCCGCCTCTGGGCGCTGGACGCCACCCCTCGGCCGATGCTCGCCCTGCTTTGCGCGCTCGCTCGCGACCCCCTCCTTCGCGACACGGGGAGTGTCGTTCTGCAGGGTTCGGTCGGCAATCCTGCCCTGCTTGTGGACGAAGACGGCTTGGGCCAGGGCATGGCGGGCCTCGCTCTTGTTGAGCCCGGCTTGGCACCGCCGGCGCAACTCCGGACTCTCCAGCCAGTCGAGGGTGAATAGCGTCCGCTCGATCCGGCCC
>JALYTR010000444.1 GCA_030854165.1 Pseudomonadota bacterium
GTCCACGGCCGGCGCCACACATCTGATCAAGGTCGCCCTGGAGGCGGCATGCGGCAGGCGCGACGGCGTCGATGTGTTCGGCGGCGACTATCCAACCCGCGACGGGACCTGTGTGCGCGACTATATTCACGTCAGCGATCTGGCGGTCGCGCACTTGGGCGTCCTGGACGCCCTGATCGCCGCGCCGTCAGGCGGTCTCATCCTCAACTGCGGCTATGGCCGTGGCTTTTCGGTGCTCGAAGTGCTGGACGCGGTCGATCGGGTGGCGGGCGTCCGCCTGCGCCGGCGCATGGCCCCACCCCGCCCCGGCGACCCCGCCGCCCTGGTCGCCGACAACAGGCGGATCCTGGCGCGCCGGGCGTGGCGACCGGCCTGGAACGATCTGGACACCATCGTGAGGCATGCGCTGGAGTGGGAGCGGCGGGATCTCTGACTGTGTCTACAGGGCCACGGCGCGGGAAGGACCAGGCGGACTACCCGCGTTCTCGGCGTTGGCCGCGGCGAGGACCGGCGGGCCAGACGCGCGCGCGCGACGGCCGATGCCGTGAGCGATGAATCCAGCCGCCAGCAACCGCTCGATATCGATAAGATTGCGCAGGTCCACGAAAATGCGCCCTCGCATCGTCCTGGCCAGGGCTTCGAGATCGAGGGACAGGAATTCGGGCCATTCGGTCGCCAGGACCACGCAGTCGGCCCGCGCGCAGCAGCTCATGGCCGATTCGCAGAATTCGACGTCGCCCAGCAGGGTTCGCGCCTGCGGCATCCCGCGTGGATCGTAAACCTTGACGGCCGCTCCGCCGAGGCGGAGGCTTTCGACGATGGCGATCGACGGCGCGTCGCGCATGTCGTCGGTGTTGGCCTTGAAGGTCAGGCCCAGCACGGCGATGCGCGTCCCCCGCACCTCCCCGCCCATCGCGTTGATGACGCGCCGCGCCATGACGCGCTTGCGGGCGTGATTGGCGTTGATCGCGCTCTCGACGATGCGCAAATCGACGCCATGATCCTGGGCGGTGGTGAGCAGCGCCGCGCAGTCCTTGGGAAAACACGACCCGCCGTAGCCCGGCCCGGCGGTCAGAAAGGCTGACCCGATTCGCCGGTCCATGCCGATCCCTCGCGCGACGTCGCCGATGTCCGCGTCCACCGCCTCGCACAGATCGGCGATTTCATTGATGAAGGAGATCTTGGTGACGAGAAAGGCGTTCGAGGCGTATTTCACCAACTCCGCCCCGCGCCGGCGCATGAAGAGCAGGGCGGCCCCACGCTCGCGCAGAGGGGCATAGAGGCGCTCCAGGGTCTGGCGCCCGAATTCGTCTTCCGCGCCCACCACGATCCGGTCGGGGGCCATGAAATCGGCGATGGCTTCGCCCTCGCGAAGAAATTCCGGGTTGGACACCACCGACAGGTGAAGCTCCGGCGCCTTGGCGCGGATGATTGACTCCACCGTATCGCCGGCGCCGACCGGCACGGTGGACTTGGTGACCACCACCAGGCGCCCCGAGGCGCACTCGGCGACTTCGCCCGCTACCGCGAAGACGCTCGACAGATCGGCGCCCCCGTCACCGGCGCGCGGCGGTGTGCCCACCGCGATGAACAGCGCATCGTCCGTTCCGTCATCCAGGCCGGTCATCTCCGTGTCGAAGCTCAACCGTCCGGCCGCCACGGCCTTGGCGACCATCGCTTCCAGGCCCGGTTCGTAGATGGGAATGACGCCGGCGCGCAGGCCATCGATCTTGGCGCGGTCGCGATCGATGCACACCACCTCGTTGCCCAGTTCAGCGAAACAGGCCCCCGAGACCAGGCCGACATACCCCGAACCCACGACCAGCAGCTTCATGGATCCCATCACCCCTTTGGAGAATCGTCGCCCGGGCCGACCGCGCCAGGCGGCGTGAAACTTCTATCGCCGTCAAGATCGACAAGACCCTGTCCTCGCGCGGACCCGGCCAAGGCGACCTGTCGTGTCATAGTGAGTGAGCCATGGCCTTGTCCATACGACGCTCAAAAGATCGGGCGGCGGGCCAGATCAGGGCAGCGGCGGCGCGATGATGTGCGCCCGCGCCAGGCAGAGGTCCCGTTGCGCCGCCTCGCCCAGGCCATCGCGCGCCTTGGCAAGATCGAGCCAGTCGCGCGCCACGTGTGGATCGACGCGCACCACGTCGGCGAGGAGGTCGGCCGCCTCGCGCATCCGGCGATGACGCAGGTGAAGACGGGCCAACAGCCGCTGGACGTCCGCATCGCCGGGATCGAGGCTGAGGTACCGGGCCGCAAGCGGCCCGATGGCGCCGGACGCGCGCGGCTTTCGCAGATGGCGTTTCGCGGCCGACAGCAGACGCGCGATGGTCGCCGCCGGCCAGTCGGAGAGCATCATCCAGGGCCGCAGTCCGGTCACAAGGGCCATGGCGCCATCGCCATCGCCGGCCCGCAGGAAGGCCTCGAGGCGGTCGTGAAGGCGGGCGCGCAGGCCTTCGACCGCCCCGGACGCTGCCAGGC
>JALYTR010000080.1 GCA_030854165.1 Pseudomonadota bacterium
GGAGTGGGCATCATCAACCTTCGCGCCGGCGACGCCGCCGTGGATGCGGCATGCGAAGAGGCCTACCAGGCGCTGCGCGCGGCCGGCAAGGAGCCGCTGCTGGACGACACCGGCGAGCGACCAGGCGGCAAATTCGCCAGCATGGACCTGATCGGACTACCCTGGCAGCTGATCATCGGCCCGCGCGGGCTGGCCGAGGGGACGGTGGAAATCAAGCGTCGGACCACCGGCGGGCGCCGCACCCTGCCGCTGGCCGAGGCGGTCAAGGCAATCGTTGGGTGAGGGAACCGCCAGCCAGCCTTGCTCCTGCTTATGGGGAGGGAGAACCAGCGTGACGCGCCCCTTCAGCGGCTGGGAGCGAGGCATCGCGGTGCGTTATCTGCTCACCAAGCGGCGGCACGGCGGGGTGGCGCTGATCTCGATCATCTCGTTTAGCGCCATCGCGTTGGCGGTGGCGGCGCTGATCATCACCATGTCGATCATGAACGGTTTCCGCACCGAGCTCACCCAGAAGATCCTCGGTTTCAACGGTCACGCCTTTGTGGTCGGCGGGGCTATGGACACCAGCGGCCGGGCGGCCATGGTGGCCCGCATCCGTGCCGTGCCCGGGGTCATCCAGGCTTTGCCGGTCGTGGAGTCCCAGGCCCTGGTGCAGGGACCTTCGGCCGCGGCGGGCGCCGTGGTGCGCGGCATCGCGCCGAGCGACGTGCGCGCCACCCGAATCGTCGCCGGCAACATCAAGGCCGGATCGGCGGCCAGCTTCGGCCAGGGCGAGGATGGCGGCGACGAGGTGCTTGTAGGCCAGAAGCTCGCCGAAAGCCTGGGCGTCGGGGTCGGCGATCCGATCTCGATCATCGCGCCCACCGGCGACGCCACCGTGTTCGGAACCCTGCCGACCAGCAAGTCCTACACCGTCTCCGGACTCTTTTCGGTGGGCATGAGCGAATACGACCAGACCTTTATCTACATGCCGCTCGCCCAGGCTCAGCTTTTCTTCGGCCGCGACGCGGCGGTGGACTTCATCGAGGTCAAGCTCGACGATCCGGCCAGGGCGCCGGCGCTCAAGGCCGCCCTGACCGCGGCGGCGGGACCAGGCGCGGTGGTCACCGACTGGACGCAGAAGAACCAGGCCTATTTCGGGGCCCTCAAGGTAGAGCATAACGTCATGCTGTTCATCTTCATGTTCATCGTCGCCCTAGCCGCCCTCAACATCATTTCGGGCCTCGTGATGCTGGTGAAGAACAAGGGCCGCGACATCGCCATCCTGCGCACCATGGGGGCGGGGCAGGGGGCGATCCTGCGCATCTTCTTTATGGCCGGCGCCACCCTGGGGTTGCTGGGCACGCTCACCGGACTCGTCTTTGGCCTGCTCTTTTGCCTGAACATCGAAACCATCCAGAGCTTTGTCGAGTGGGTGACCGGCGCCCAGGTGTTCAATTCCGACGTCTATTTCCTCGCTCATGTGCCCGAGAGGATAGACTGGCGCGAGGTGGCCATGGTCCTGGCCTGGGCGCTGGGGGCCTCGTTCGTCTTCACCCTACTGCCGGCGGCGCGCGCCTCCCGCCTCGATCCGGTGGACGCGCTCCGCTATGAGTGAACCGGTCCTCGCCGTCAGCGGTCTGAAGCGCACCTACGTCACCGGCGGGAAAACTCTTGAAGTGCTCAAGGGCGTCGATCTGACCGTGGCCGCCGGCGAGATCGTCGGTCTGGTTGGCCCATCGGGATCGGGGAAGTCGTCACTGCTCCACGCCGCGGGCCTGCTCGAACATCCCACCGCCGGCGCGATTCTCATCGACGGCCGCGACTGCGGCGCGCTCGGCGACCGCGCCCGAACCCGAATCCGCCTGGAATCCATCGGCTTTGTCTATCAGTTTCACCACCTGCTGGCCGAGCTGAGCGCGCTGGACAACGTCGCGTTGCCGGCGATGATGGCTGGGATGAGCCGCCGAGAGGCGCGCCGGCGCGCCGAGACCCTGCTGAGCGAACTGGGTTTGGCCGAGCGCCTGCGCCACCAACCGGCTCAGCTTTCCGGCGGCGAGCAGCAGCGGGTCGCTGTCGCCCGCGCCCTCACCAACGCGCCGCGCCTGCTGCTGGCGGACGAGCCCACCGGCAATCTCGATCCGACCACCTCTCAGGCGGTGTTTCAGAATCTGCGCGACCTCGTCCGCCTGACCGGCGTCGCCGCCCTCGTCGCGACCCACAATCTTGATATGGCCCGCCATATGGATCGGGTCCTGGCGCTTGAGGGCGGACGGTTGGTCGAACGCGCATGATTCGCGCGGTGGTTTTCGACGTCGGCGAGACGTTTATCGACGAGACCCGCCACTGGGGAGAATGGGCCGACTGGCTGGGCGTCCCGCGCCTGACCTTCTTCGCCGTGCTCGGCGCGACGATCGAACGCGGCGAACATCATCGCGCGGTTTTTGACCACTTTCGTTCAGGGTTCGACATCGACGCCGAGACGCAGGCGCGCCAAGCGGCCGGATGGATTTACGGTTTCGAACCCAAGGATTTTTACCCGGATGCCGTGCCCTGCCTGCGCCGCCTGCGAGTCGCCGGCTATCGCATCGGGGTCGCCGGCAATCAGCCACAAGAGGCCGAGGCGGCCTTACGAGCCGCCGGCGTGGCCGCCGATTTCATCGCTTCATCGGCAAGTTGGGGCGTTGAGAAGCCATCGGCCGCTTTCTTCGACCGCGTCGCCGAAGCCGCTTGGATCCAGCCAGTTCAGATCGCCTACGTCGGCGATCGCCTCGACAACGACATATTGCCCGCCCTCCACGCGGGCATGACGGCGATCCACATCCGCCGAGGACCATGGGGCTATATCCACTCGGCCGAGCCGACGGCCGGGCGGCCGTCCGCCGTCATCCACTCCCTGGACGAACTGCCAGAGGCCTTGGTGGCCGCCGTCGTGGACGCGGGGAGGGCGCGCACCGACGGCGGTTGAAAGGGCCGGTTGATTTCTCCTCGCCTCTCCTGTAAAGCGCCCCGTCCGGCTAGGGGCTCGCCCCTGCCGATCCTGTCCAAGAACCGCGGGCCGCCTAGGCTTAATCGTTTTCGCCGCGGGGAGATGGGGAGCTTCAGAGAGCCTGGCGAGGGCCCAGATGGGCTGGCGCGGCTGGAAGCATCCTTTCGGACAGCACGACTCGGCCGCGCACGGAGCGTTCCGCGCGCGGGTTGCGAACCTTTAGGAGACCGCCATGGAGCGCGCCCAGAAGTCGGAGTCCATCGAGACGCTCAAGGGCGTATTCGCCGGGGCCGGGGCGGTCGTGGTGACCCACTACCTGGGTCTGACGGTCGCCCAGATGACCGATCTTCGCCATCGCCTTCGCCAGGAAGGCGCCACCCTCAAGGTGGTCAAGAACCGCCTGGCGCAGAAGGCGCTGAACGGCGCGGGCGAGGGGGCGCACGCGCTCTTCCAGGGTCCCGTCGCGATCGCCTATGGGCCAGACGCGGTCAGCGCCGCCAAGGTGGCCACCGCCTACGCCAAGGACAATGAGAAATTCACCATCGTCGGCGGCCTGATGGGCGATCAGGTGCTGGACAAGGCGAGTATCGCCGCGCTTGCCAAGCTGCCCTCCCTCGACCAGATCCGCGCGCGTCTGGTCGGCCTGCTTCAGGCCCCCGCGACCAAGGTCGCCGCCATTCTTCAGGCCCCCGGCGCCCAGCTCGCCCGTGTGCTCAACGCCTACGCCGTCAAGGACGCCGCTTAAGTCCGTCCCACCTCAACCGATAACTTCTTAAGGACCGAACCCCCATGTCGAAACTCGAAAAACTGGTCGATGACCTCTCCGCCCTGACGGTGCTGGAAGCCTCCGAACTGTCCAAACTGTTGGAAGACAAATGGGGCGTTTCAGCCGCCGCGCCGGTGGCCCTGGCCGCCGCCGGCCCCGCCGCCGCCGGTCCGGCCGAAGTCGCCGAGGAGCAGACCGAGTTCACCGTCGTCCTCACCGGCGCGGGCGAGAAGAAGATCAACGTGATCAAGGAAGTTCGCGGCGTGCGTCCCGACCTCGGCCTGAAGGAAGCCAAGGATCTCGTCGAAGCGGCGCCGCAGAACATCAAGGAAAATGTCTCCAAGCAGGAAGCCGCCGACATCAAGGCCAAGCTTGAAGCGGCGGGCGCCAGCATCACGGTGAAGTAGGGTTTTCCCCTTCTCCCTTGCGGGAGAAGGTATCGGCGAGAAGGAATTTTTGACGGCGCCTCTTCCCATGAGCGGGGTGATTGCCTAGATACGCGTTCCTCTCAATTTTAAGAGCCACCAATCGTGCGCGTGCGTCCGGCTTCCCGGCGCGCGTGTCTTACGCCCCGAGGCGCGGTCCGCCGCCCTCCGACCTGCGCGAAGGGGCGCCGCGGCTGTATCGCCGCGGAACATTCCAGCGTCCGGCGCACGGCCCGCCGCCAGGCATCGCCTGGCCGGCGCCCGTCCGATCCGAGGGTGGACGCCAGGACCACGAACCGACGCCCCAGAACCCTCTGGCGCGCGTCCACAGGGAGCCACGATGGCGCAATCGTTCACCGGCAAGAAGCGGATCCGGATGTCTTTCGGCCGCATCCCCGAAGCCGTGCAAATGCCGAACCTGATCGAGGTTCAGCGATCCTCCTACGAACAGTTTCTGCAGCGCGAGGTTCGTCCCGCCCAGCGCCGCGACGAGGGGATCGAGGCGGTGTTCAAGTCGGTGTTCCCGATCAAGGACTTCAATGAGAAGGCCATGCTCGAATATGTCTCCTACGAATTCGAGGATCCCAAATACGACGTCGAGGAATGCATCCAGCGCGACATGACCTACGCCGCGCCCTTGAAGTTAAAGCTGCGGCTGATCGTGTGGGAGATCGACGAGGAAACCCAGGCCCGATCGGTCAAGGACATCAAGGAGCAGGATGTCTACATGGGAGACATCCCGCTGATGACCGACAAGGGCACCTTTGTCGTCAACGGCACCGAGCGGGTGATCGTCTCCCAGATGCACCGCTCGCCGGGCGTTTTCTTCGATCATGACAAGGGCAAAACCCATTCGTCGGGCAAGCTGTTGTTCGCCGCCCGCATCATCCCCTATCGCGGTTCCTGGCTCGATTTCGAGTTCGACGCCAAGGACGTGGTCTATTGCCGTATCGATCGGCGCCGCAAGTTGCCTGCAACCACCTTCCTCTATGCCCTGGGCATGGACGGCGAGGAAATTCTAACCACCTTCTACGATGTCGTCCCTTACGTGAAACGTGACGGCGGCGGCTGGGCGACCCCCTATAAGCCGGAACGCTGGCGCGGCGTAAAGCCAGATCTTCCGCTCATCAACGCCGAAACCGGCGAAGAGGTCGCGCCGGCCGGGACCAAGATTTCCGCCCGCCAGGCCAAACGCCTGGCCGACGGCGGACTGAAGACCCTGCTGCTGTCTCCCGAAGCTCTGGTCGGTCGCTATCTGGCCCGAGACGAGGTCAATCCGGCCACCGGTGAGATCTATGCCGAGGCCGGCGACGAGCTGGACATCGAGTCCATCGCCGCCCTGGAAGAGCAGGGTTTCACGACCATCGACGTACTCGACATCGATCACGTGACCGTGGGCGCCTATATCCGCAACACCCTTCGGGTGGACAAGAACGCCATCCGCGAGGACGCCCTGTTCGACATCTATCGCGTCATGCGCCCCGGCGAGCCGCCGACCATCGAAGCGGCCGAGGCCATGTTCAAATCCCTGTTCTTCGATCAGGATCGCTACGATCTATCCTCCGTGGGCCGGGTGAAGATGAACATTCGCCTTGAGCTCGACTGCCCCGACGATGTGCGCGTGATCCGCAAGGAGGACGTGCTGGAGGTCCTGAAGACCCTGGTCGGCCTGCGCGACGGCCGCGGTGAGATCGACGACATAGATAACCTTGGCAACCGCCGGGTGCGCTCGGTGGGCGAACTCCTGGAGAACCAGTACCGCGTCGGCCTGCTGCGCATGGAGCGGGCCATCAAGGAGCGCATGTCGAGCGTCGATATCGACACCGTCATGCCCCACGACCTGATCAACGCCAAACCAGCCGCGGCCTCTGTGCGGGAGTTCTTCGGCTCCTCGCAGCTCTCCCAGTTCATGGACCAGACCAATCCGCTGTCCGAAATCACCCACAAGCGCCGCCTTTCGGCCCTCGGCCCCGGCGGCCTGACCCGCGAGCGGGCCGGCTTCGAGGTGCGCGACGTGCATCCCACCCACTACGGCCGGATCTGTCCCATTGAAACCCCCGAAGGGCCCAACATCGGCCTGATCAATTCGCTGGCCACCCACGCGGTGGTCAACAAATACGGCTTCATCGAAAGCCCGTATCGGCGCGTGAAGGACGGAAAGCTCACCGACGAGGTCGTCTATATGTCGGCGATGGAGGAGGCCAAGCACGTCATCGCCCAGGCCAATATCAGCTTGAAGAACGGCGAGATCGTCGATGATCTGGTCCCGGGCCGGGTGAACGGCGAGCCGTCCCTGCTGGCCAAGGATCAGGTCGATCTGATGGACGTCAGCCCCAAGCAGGTGGTTTCGGTCGCCGCGGCCCTCATTCCTTTCCTGGAAAACGACGACGCCAACCGCGCCCTGATGGGTTCGAACATGCAGCGCCAGGCGGTGCCGCTCATCCAGTCGGACGCCCCCCTGGTGGGGACCGGCATGGAGGACGTGGTCGCCCGCGACTCCGGCGCGGTGGTTATCGCGCGGCGCTCCGGCGTGGTCGAACAGATCGATGGCACGCGGATCGTCATCCGCGCCACCGAGGAAACCGACCCGACCAAACCGGGTGTCGATATCTACCGACTGTCGAAATTCCAGCGTTCGAACCAGAACACCTGCATCAACCAGCGTCCCCTGGTCCGGGTGGGCGACAAACTCGCCGCCGGCGACATCATCGCCGATGGCCCCTCCACCGATCTTGGCGAGCTGGCGCTGGGCCGCAACGCGCTCGTCGCCTTCATGCCCTGGAATGGCTACAACTTCGAGGACTCGATCCTGATCTCCGAACGCATCGTGCGCGATGACGTCTTCACCTCGATCCACATCGAGGAATTCGAGGTCATGGCCCGCGATACCAAGCTGGGTCCGGAGGAAATCACCCGCGACATCCCCAACGTCGGCGAGGAGGCCCTGCGCAATCTCGACGAAGCGGGCATCGTGGCCATCGGCGCCGAGGTTCTGCCGGGCGACATCCTGGTTGGCAAGGTCACGCCCAAGGGCGAATCGCCCATGACGCCGGAGGAAAAGCTGCTTCGCGCCATCTTCGGCGAGAAGGCTTCCGACGTCCGCGACACCTCCCTTCGCCTGCCGCCCGGCGTCGCCGGCACGGTCGTCGAGGTGCGGGTGTTCAACCGTCACGGGGTCGAAAAGGACGAACGCGCCGTCGCCATCGAGCGCGAGGAGATCGACCGTCTGGGCAAGGACCGCGACGACGAATTCGCCATCCTGAACCGCAACATGACCGCCCGCCTGCGTGAATTGCTCATCGGTCGGGGCGCCGTCTCGGGACCCAAGGGTTTGGGCCGCGGCGAAATCACGCCCGACAAGCTCGAGGAAATCGCTCCCGGATTGTGGTGGCAGATCGCCGTCGATGACGAGAAGGCCATGGGCGAACTGGAAGCCATGCGCCGCCTGTTCGACGACGCCCGCAAGCGCCTGGACCGGCGCTTTGAGGACAAGGTCGACAAGCTCCAGCGCGGCGATGAGATGCCTCCAGGCGTGATGAAGATGGTCAAGGTGTTCGTGGCTGTGAAGCGCAAGCTCCAGCCCGGCGACAAGATGGCCGGCCGTCACGGCAACAAAGGGGTGATCTCCAAGATCCTGCCCATGGAGGACATGCCTCATCTGGAAGATGGCACGCCGGTCGATGTGGTGCTCAACCCCCTGGGCGTTCCCTCGCGGATGAACGTCGGCCAGATCTTCGAGACCCACCTGGGCTGGGCCTGCGCGGGCCTTGGCCGCCAGATCGGCGATCTTCTCGAAGCCTGGCAGCACGGCGGGCAGAAGAAGGCCCTGACCGACCGCCTGCGCGCCATCTACGGCAAGGACCAGGTGCTGCCGACCGACGAGGACGAACTGATCGAACTGGCGAGGAACCTCTCCAAGGGCGTTCCCATCGCCACGCCCGTGTTCGACGGCGCACACATCGGCGACATCGAAAACCTCCTGGAGGCGGCTGGCCTCAGCCGTTCGGGCCAGGTCATGCTCTATGACGGTCAGACCGGCGAGGAGTTCAAGCGGGCGGTGACGGTGGGCTATATCTACATGCTCAAGCTGCACCACCTGGTGGACGACAAGATCCACGCCCGCTCCACCGGCCCGTACAGCCTGGTCACCCAGCAGCCCCTGGGTGGCAAGG
>JALYTR010000081.1 GCA_030854165.1 Pseudomonadota bacterium
ATGCTGGGGCGCCTGGCCGACGTGCTCGATCGCCAGGTCCGCTCGACCATCGGCCGAATAATCGCTATCCTTACCCCGGCGATCACCGTATTCATGGGGGCGGTGGTGGCAACCGTGATCGCGTCCATCATGTCCGCGATCCTTGGCTTCAACGATCTGGCGCTCGCTCCATGACCCAACTTCTCGCCCGCCGCCGCCGCAACCCCGAGGCTGGCTTCACCCTGCTGGAAATGCTGGTGGTGATCGCGATCATCGGCCTTCTGATGGCGATCGTTGGGCCGCAGGTTCTCAAGCAGCTCGAAAACGCCAAGACGCACGCGGCCAAGATTCAGATCCTCCAGGCGGAGAGCGCGCTGCAGGTCTTTCAAACCGATGTCGGACGTTTTCCGACCCAGGCCGAAGGCCTAGCGGCCCTCACCACCGCCCCGCCCGGGGTGAGCGGCTGGAACGGTCCCTATTCAAAGCCGATCCCGCCCGATCCGTGGGGCCATCCCTATCACTATCTGAACCCCGGCAAGCATGGTGAGATCGACATCTATACGCTCGGCTCCGACAACGCCGAAGGCGGGACGGGTTCGGCCGCCGACGTCGGAAACTGGCAGAACGCGCAAAGCGGGTGACCCTGATCGAAGTCCTGACGGCGGTGGCGGTCACCACCCTGGTCAGCCTGCTTCTATTGACGAATTTGCAACCGCAGATGCTCATCTATGCCCAACACCAAACGGTGAGCGTGGTGGCCGAGCGCCTTCGCGAGGCGCACTCCGGCGCGCTGGCCCGTGACGGGCCGGTGGCGGCGGCGGTCGGGAGCGGCGGGCGGACGCTCGGTGTGTCGAACACGAGTCCGACCATCACGCCGCCCGGGGTGGGTCTCAGCTCGCCCGGCGACCGGGTTATCGTCTTCTTCGGCGACGGCTCGTCCAACGGCGGCGTCGTCTGGGTGACGGCCGCTAGCCGCAGCACGCCGGTCTGGGTGGTCGCGGCCACCGGCGCCGTGGCGATCGGGCGCAGGGGGTAGGCCCTGCAAAGCGGCGGCTTGACGGAAGGTGAGCTTGAGCGGATGATTTTGGCCTTTCACTGGGAGGGACCCTGAAAAATGACCAGACTTCATCTCGCTGGCGCGGCCTGCGCCGCGCTCATGGCCGCTTCGCTGTCCGCCTGCAATCCAGCCACGCCAGCCAAGCCGGCCGTCGATACGGGCAAGATCGCCGATGCCGTCAAGGCGGACGCGACCCAGATCGTGGCCGACTATAATGCCCATGACCCGGCCAAGTTCGTCAGCCACTTGGCGACCGACGATGTCGCGATGTTCCATGGCGCGCCCAACGAGGTCGGAGTCGCCGCGAGCCAGGCCGATGTGAAGCAGACCTTCGCCACGGTTCCAGATATCCACGTCACCCTGGCCGATCAGGCGGTGGATGTGGCCGCCTCCGGCGACATGGCGGTGTTCCGTTCGACCTACACTGTCACCTCGACCAATCCGAAAACCAAGAAACCGGCCACGGAAACGGGCAACTACCTGGCCGGCTACAAACTCCAACCCGATGGATCGTGGAAGCAGGCGTGGAGCGTGGTCTCCGACGTCGGGCCGCCCCCCAAAGCCGCGCCCGCCGCCAAGAGCTGAACGCGTCCACGGATGCGCGGGCGGGGTGACCTTGCCCGCTTGGTCGGCGATCGAGACCGAAGCTGAAGGTGAACGCTGCAGGTCAGGCGTACGTAAATTGACGCCCACCCCGCAACCCTCGGTCTTCACATCGATAAAATTTCTGCCTATCTTCAATCCATCATGCCACTCAACATCAAAGACCTCGCCACGGAACGCGCCGTGCGCGACCTCGCCGCCGCGACGGGAGAGGGGATAACCGCGGCGGTTCGCCGCGCGGCCGAGGAGCGGCTGCTGCGAGTTCGCCGCGGAGGCGGCGGCCGGCGCTTGAGGGATGAACTTCTGGCGATCGGCGCTCATTGCGCCGCGCTGCCAGACCTCGATACGCGGTCCGCCGACGACATTCTGGGATACGACGAGAACGGATTGCCCAGCTGATGGTCATCGACACCTCGGCGATCGTCGCCATCCTGCTCGGGGAACCGCAGGCCGAGCGCTTGGCCGAGGCGATCGAGCAAGGCGCGCCGCGCCGGCTGTCTGCCGCCAGTCTGCTGGAGGCTTCAATCGTCATCGAAGCGCGCAAGGGCGAAGACGGGGTGCGCGACCTGGACCTGCTGGTTTATCGCTCGGGAATCGAGATTGTACCCTTTGACGAGGAACAGTCGCAGGTCGCGCGCCTAGCGTGGCGGCGCTATGGCAAGGGCCGTCACCCCGCGGGTCTCAACCTTGGCGACTGCTTTTCCTACGCCCTGGCCAAGGTGACGGGTTCGGCGCTTCTCTATATCGGCAAAGACTTCAGCCAGACAGACGTGGCCTGACAAAGCGATGCAACGAAGCCCTTCTCCCCTTGCGGGAGAAGGTGGCCCCCGAAGGGTGTCGGATGAGGGGTTTTCCACGCGCCATCCGCGTGGCCCCATCCGCCCATCGACAAAAAGGTCCGCGCGACCCCTCATCCGGCGCTTCGCGCCACCTTCTCCCGCAAGGGGAGAAGGATAGTATGGCGCGAATCTCGTTTTGAGGGGACCGCTCTTGAGTAGACTGATTGCGCTTCTCGCCTGCGTGGCGGCGGGATTTGGCCTGTTCTACCTCTCGGCCCGCACTCCCGCGCCGCTGCCGGTCACGGCGCCGCCAGGGGTGTTCTCCGCCGGCCGGGCGATGATCGACGACGCGGCCATGGCGCCGGCGCCCCACCCGGTCGGTTCGGCCGCCAACGCCCGCGTTCGAGACTATCTCATCCACCGGATGGCGGCGCTTGGCCTCTCGCCCCAGATCCAACGCGCCGAGAGCCGTCGGGCCAAGACCTATGACGGCGAAACCTATGTCGGGGGCGCCGATGTTGAGAATATCGTCGGCGTCTTGCCCGGCCGCGACCGCGCCCTGCCCGCCCTGGCCTTGATGGCC
This sequence comes from Pseudomonadota bacterium, assembly GCA_030854165.1. Lineage (GTDB taxonomy): Bacteria > Pseudomonadota > Alphaproteobacteria > Caulobacterales > Caulobacteraceae > Acaudatibacter. Next base: position 3,002 of record JALYTR010000081.1, read on the forward strand.
CATTACGACAGCGTGCCGGGCTCTCCCGGCGCGGCCGACGATATCGCCAGCGTCTCGGCCATACTGGAGATCGTGCGGGCCATCGAGGTCGCCGGCGTTCCGGCCCGCGACGTGATGGTGGTCATCACCGATGGCGAGGAAGCGGGTCTCTTGGGCGCCAGCGCCTTCTTCGCGGCCAATCCGCTGGCGCGCCATGCCGGGTTCATTCTGAACCTGGAAACGCGCGGCGGCGGCGGGCGGGCCAACATGTTCGAGACCGGCGCGATGAACGGCGGAGCGATCGATCTTTTCGCCCGCACCGCCGCGGCGCCGGCCAGCACGTCCCTGTCGGTGTTCGTCTACCAGTTGCTGCCCAACGACACCGATTTCTCCATCGCCAAGGCGAATGGATACACCGGCTTCAACTACGCCTTCATCGGGAGGCAGTTCGACTACCATTCGCCCAGCTCCACCGTCGCCGCGCTCGACAAAGGCTCGGTGCAGCACATGGGCCAGGAGGTGCTGGGAACCGCCAGGGCCGCGGCCTTTTCCCGAACCTTGCCAATCAAGGCGCCCGACAAGGTCTATGCCGATGTGTTCGGCGCCTTCGTCATCGCCTATCCGCCGGCCGCCAGCTGGCTGGCTCTCATCGCCGCCGCCGCGCTGATCGCCCTGGGCGCCTGGCGCGCCAGCGCATTGGCCTGGCGCGATGTCCTCAGAGGGGTGGCCGCGACGGCGGCGCTGCTCATCGGCGCGGCCCTGGCCCTGGCGCTTACCCGCCATCTCACCGGCGCGGGGTTCGGGTTCACGCAGCAGAGGCCGATCCTCGCGCGCTTTCCTCTCTTGGAGGTCGCCATGGCGGCAAGTTCCCTGGGCGTGACGCTCCTTACGGCCCGCGTCGTGGCGCGCCGTCGCGCCCGCCTCGCCGGGGTGTGGACCGGCCTGCTGCTCACCGCCCTTCTCGGCGCCGCCGCCCTGCAGATCGCCGCGCCGACCATCGCTTTTGTCATAGCCTGGCCGCTCATCGCCGCCGCCTTGGTGAGCGCTCTCACGGCGGCCGGAGAGGTCCGACGGCCGATCGGCGCCGGCCTTGGCCTCATCGTCATCGCGGTGACCCTCGGCTGGCTCGGAGGCCTGTTCCACGGCGTCCTGCAGGGCCTGGACATCCCCGAAGCCCCCGCCGCCATCGTCTGGCTCGCGGCCGTGGTCTTGTGGCCCTTGGCGTGGCCCGGGCCGTTCGAGCGGTGGCGTCTTGCGAGCGGCGCCGGCGCTCTGATCGCTGGCCTGGCCATCGCGCTTTTCATGAACGTCACCAGCCCGTGGTCGCCGCGCCACCCGCAAGCCGCCGAGCCGCTTTATGTCGTCAACGCCCAAAGCGGTCGGGCCTGGCGCGCCGACGCCGTGGCGCCGGGCGCCTGGAGCCGCGCCGTGCTCACCGCCGACGGCGGAACGATCGGCGCCCTTCATCTGCCCGGTCTTGCCCCGTCCATCGCCGCCGCGCCAGCCCGCGCCGTTTCGGTCAGCGCGCCGACGATTGTCGTGACACGCGGCATTGATGGAACGGTCACCCTGCGCGCGCCATGGGCCGCGAACGTCCTGGCCCTGCGCCTCGATCTCCGCTGCGACACCCTGGTCACCGGAGCGATGGTGGACGGCCAGCCGACGCCGATCCTGAACGTCCCGGGCCACTGGACGCACCTGCGCTGGCAGGCCGCGCCCGAGGGCCTCACCGTCTCCTTCAAGCCCGCTGGGCCGGGTACGCTGACGATGCGCTGGGCGCAATATCTGGATGGCTGGCCGCTCGCGGCCATCCCGCTACCGCCGATGCCCTCCGATGTCATGGGCTGGGACATGGCCGCCTCGACGGTGGCGGTCGGCGCGCGGCGCGTGAGGCTGTAAGGAACTAATGGCCATGGCCGCCAAGATCACCATCTTCCACAACCCCGCCTGCGGAACCTCGCGCAATGTGCTGGCCACGATCAGCGACGCCGGCCACAATCCCGAGGTGGTGGAGTATTTGAAGGCCGGTTGGCGCCGCGAGCAGTTGGAGGTCTTGCTCAAACGGATGGGTCTGGCGCCGCGCGACATCCTGAGGGTGCGCGGAACCCCCGCCGAGGCTCTCGGCCTTACCGCGCCGACCGCCACCGACAACGAAATTCTCGACGCCATGGTCCGCCACCCGATCCTGGTGGAGCGCCCCATCGTGGTCGGCCCCAAGGGCGCGGCGCTCTGCCGCCCAGCGGAGAGGGTCCGGGCTCTGATTTAGGCTTGGCGATGGCCGCTGGGCGACCTACCCATCGAACATGATCACCGATCTGGCGATCTCGCCGCGCTTCATTTCCTCGAACGCCTCATTGACTTGTTCCAGCTTGATCCGGCGAGAGACCATTTCGTCGAGCTTCAGCTTGCCGGCCAGATACATGTCCACGAGTCTGGGCATATCGACCGGGAAATGATTGGAGCCCATGAGGGAGCCCTGCAGCTTCTTTTCGCCCAGGAAGGCGTGGCCGGGGATCTCGATGGTCTGGCCCAGTGGGATCATGCCGATGATGTTGGCCGTGCCGCCGCGGCGCAGCATGCCGAAGGCCTGTTCGGTGGTCTTTTTCAGGCCCACCGCCTCGAAGCTGTGATCCACCCCACCCTTGGTCATTTCCAGGACCGCTTTTACCGCGTCGCCGTTCGCGGCGCAGACGAAGTCGGTGGCCCCGAAGTGGCGGGCGAGGTTGTCCTTGGCCGGCGAGGCGTCGACGGCGACGATCCGGCTGGCTCCGGCGATGGCCGCGCCGTTGATCGCCGCCAGGCCCACCCCGCCGCAGCCGATCACCGCCACCATGTCGCCCGGCCGCACCTTGGCGGTATGGAACACCGAGCAGACGCCGGTCAGGACGCCGCAGCCGATCAGGGCGGCGCGGTCGAGCGGCATGTCCTTGCGGATGGCCACGCAGGCGTGCTCGTGGACCAGCATCTGCTCGGCGAAGGACGACAGGTTGAGAAATTGCTGCATGGGGCCATCGCCCTGCGCCAGGCGCGGCGCATCGGACGCTTCACGCTTGGTTTCGGGGCTGACGCACAGGCTCATGTGGCCGGTCAGGCAATATTCGCAGTGCCCGCAGAAGGCCGACAGGCAGGTGATCACATGGTCGCCCACCTTCACCGTGCGAACCTCCGATCCCACCTGCTCGACCACCCCGGCGCTTTCGTGGCCCAGCACCGCCGGCAGGGGATGGGGATAGGCGCCTTCGATGAAGTGCAAGTCCGAATGGCAGACGCCGGCGGCGACGGTGCGGATCAGCACCTCGCGCGGCCCAGGTTTGCCGATCTGGACCCCCTCGATCTGGAGGGGTGTCCTGACTTCCCTCAATACGGCGGCCTTCATCGCTGTTGAGTCTCCAAGATCTCTTTTTTGCCGCCATGCGACCCGTCGCGCGCGGTTATCGCCGGTCGATGCGGGCGCGCCAAGGGGGATTCGCCCGTTGCCCGCGCCGGCCGTCCGCCGTAGGCTTAGGGTCATGCAGCGTCTCGTCCTCATAGCCCTTGGCGCCGTCGCCCTGGCGGCCTGCGCCGAAGAGCCCCTGGGTCCAGCCGGCCCACCGCCCCCGCCGCCGCCCGGCCTCTATGTGCCTGGCTCCGGCGCCGTCTTTCGGGCCCGCGATTTTGCCTGGTCGGCGCAACCCGGCGACGGCGCGATCCTGGGAACCCTGGCCTATCGGCCCGGCGGGGTCCGATATACCTGCCAGGGAGGCGATGTGATCCTCACTCCCGAAACCGCCTGGACCCGCCGGCGGATGGTCATCCTCTACGGCTCGGCGCTGAGCGCCGCCGTGCCCCTGGAGATCGTCCGAGCCCGCACCCCATCGGCCCCGGTCGGCGACTATGCGAGCTATGCCAAGAAGACCAGCTGTGACGGGGCCAACCATTTCGCTTTCGACGGCCTGCCCAACGGCGGCTGGTTCGTGATCACCCTGGCCAAGCCCGCCGACGGGCCGGGCGAGGCGATCGCGGTGATGCGCCGGGTGGAGACGCGCGGCGGCCAGCGGACCGTGATCCTGAACTAGGGTCGCGCCGACCGCCGCCAGCCCAAGCGAGGCCGACCGATCATGCCCGACACCTTCCACGCCATCCGCCTCTGTAAGACCGAGACCGGACAGGAAACGCGCTTTGTCGATCTTGGCGACGGCGACCTGATGGACGGCGACGTCACCGTGCGCGTGGAACATTCGACGGTGAACTACAAGGACGGTCTGGCCCTGACCGGCAAGGCGCCGGTGGTGCGGGTGTGGCCGCTGACTCCTGGGATCGATTTCGCCGGCGTGGTCGAATCCTCTTCCCATGCCGACTTCAGGCCCGGCGAGCGGGTGGTGCTGAACGGCTGGGGAGTGGGAGAGACCCACCACGGCGGCTTCGCCCAGAAGGCGCGGGTGAAGGGCGACTGGCTGATCAAGCCGCCGGCCGGGATTTCCAACGCCCGGGCCATGGCCATCGGCACCGCCGGCTACACTGCCATGCTGGCCGTCCTCGCCCTGGAGCGTTTGGGCGTGACGCCGGCCAAGGGCGAAATCCTGGTCACCGGCGCCGCCGGCGGCCTGGGAAGCGTCGCCGTCGCCCTGCTCGCCAAGCTCGGCTATCGGGTGGTCGCCTCGAGCGGGCGCAAGGAAACGCAAGGGTCCTATCTCGCCGCACTTGGCGCCGCTGAAGTGATCGACCGCGCCGATCTGGCCGCGCCCGGCCGGCCCCTGGCGCGCGAGCGGTGGGCCGGGGCCATCGACGCGGTCGGCAGCCACACCCTGGCCAATGTCCTTTCCCAGACGCGCTACGGCGGCGCGGTGGCGGCGTGCGGACTGGCCCAAGGCATGGACCTCGTCACATCCGTGGCGCCCTTCATTCTGCGCGGCGTAACCCTGGCCGGGATCGATTCGGTCATGTGTCCCCGGCCCGAGCGCGAGGAGGCTTGGCGTCGCCTGGCCGACGATCTTGATCTGGCAACGCTCGACGCCATGACCCTGAAGATCGGCTTGGGCGATGTTCCCGCCTTCGGCGCCGCCATCGTCGAGGGCAAGGTGCGCGGACGCATTGTCGTGGACGTCAACGCCTAGAAACCTGTCAGCCTCATTCAGCCCCGGTTCAGGCGCCACCGACTAGGTTTCCGTCAAGCCTTGAAGAAGGGCAGCCCAATCTGACGTTGGGCCTTTACATCAAGTCGGAGATTTCAATGAACAAGTATCTCAATGCGGGCGTCGCGGCCTTGACCCTCGTGGGTTCCGTTCTGGCCGTCACGGCGCCCGCCGCGGCTCAAGGTCAGGGACGCGGCGACGCCGGTGGCCGCGCCGCGATGGGCGGCGGCGCGGGC
>JALYTR010000445.1 GCA_030854165.1 Pseudomonadota bacterium
GCGGCGCGCGCCTTTGGGGCTAGGGAGGCGCGGGACGAGGGGTCGGCGGCGAGGCGATGGACGACAGCGGCAAGACGGCGATCACGGCGGTGAGCTTGGCGCCCCCCCCCGGGGTGGACGCCGCGGTGGGGCCTGCGCCCGTGGACCCCGGCGCGGCGTCGTTCGCCTTCCTGCTGCAACTGCTCGGCGTGCCGGCCGACGCGGCTGAGATCCTCCATCACAGCGGCCGGCCGGCCCTGGACGAGGCCGAAATCCTGCGCGCCGCCAAGCGCTATCCGGTCAAGGCGCGCGCCGTCACCTCCACCCTAGATCGGCTGGAGGTCACCCCGCTGCCGGCCCTGGGACGGCTGAAGGACGGCGGCTGGCTGGTGATCGGCAAGGCCGCCGAGGGCAAGGTGCTGGTCCAGAGCCCGCTCGCCGCCGGGCCCGAACTGCTCACCCGCGAGGCGTTCGCCGAGCGCTGGTCGGGACGGCTGATCCTGATGAGCCGGCGGGCGACGATCAGCGATCCTTACCGCCGGTTCGGCGTCGCCTGGTTCGTCGACGCGGTGAAGAAATACCGCGCGCCGCTCACCGAGGTGCTGATCGGCTCGTTCTTCCTGCAGGTCTTCGGCCTGCTCACGCCGCTGTTCTTCCAGGTGATCATCGACAAGGTTTTCGTCCACCGCGGCCTCTCGACCCTGGAGGTGCTGGCCCTGGGTCTGGGACTTCTCAAGGTCTTCGAGGTGCTGCTGGGAGGCCTGCGCACCTATCTGTTCGCCCATACTTCCAACCGCATCGATGTGGAACTGGGCGCGCGCCTCTTCCGCCACCTGTTCGCCCTGCCGATGGCGTATTTCCAGGCCCGCCGGGTGGGCGACACGGTGGCCCGGGTGCGCGAGCTGGACACCATCCGCCAGTTCCTCACCTCCTCGGCCATCACCCTGGCCCTAGACCTGTTCTTTTCGATCATCTTCCTGGTGGTGCTCTTCATCTACAGCCCTCTGCTGACCCTGATCGTGGCCGGCGCCCTGCCCCTCTATGTGATCCTCAGCCTCGGCCTCACCCCGATCTTCCGCGAGCGCCTCAACGAGCGGTTCAAGCGCGGGGCGGAAAACCAGGCCTTTCTGGTCGAGACGGTGTCGGGGGTGGAGACGGTGAAATCCATGGCCCTCGAACCGGTCATGCAGCGGCGCTGGGAGGAGCAGATCGCCGCCTATGTCCGCTCGGCCTTCGACGTGATCAGCGTGGGCAACATCGCCACCCAGAGCACCACCCTGATCAATTCCGTCACCACGGTGCTGATCCTGTTCGTGGGCGCGCAGCTGGTGATCGCCAACAAGCTGACGGTGGGCGAGCTGGTGGCGTTCAACATGATCTCCTCGCAGCTTTCAGCGCCCGTCCTGCGCCTGGCCCAGCTTTGGCAGGATTTCCAGCAGGTGCGCATCTCCATCGACCGGCTGGGCGACATCCTCAACACCACCCCCGAGCCCGGGGCCAGCGATCAGGCGAGCCTGCCACCAATCAAGGGCGACATCGTCCTCGACAACATCTCCTTCCGCTACCGCCTGGACGCCCAGCCGGTGCTGCGCGACATCGCCCTGAAGATTCCGGCCGGCCAGGTGCTGGGGATCGTCGGCTCCTCGGGCTCTGGCAAGAGCACCCTGGCCAAGCTCATCCAGCGCCTCTATGTGCCCGAGACCGGGCGGGTGATTATCGACGGAGCCGACCTTTCCCTCGTCGATCCGGCTTGGCTGCGCCGCCAGATCGGCGTCGTCCTGCAGGAAAATGTCCTTTTCAACCGCACAGTGCGCGAGAACATCGCGCTTGGCGATCCGGGCATGCCCATGGAGCGGGTGATCGCCGCGGCCGAACTGGCCGGGGCGCACGAATTCATCGTCAACCTGCCCGAAGGCTATGGCACGATCATCGGCGAGCGCGGGGCGTCGCTGTCGGGCGGCCAGCGGCAGCGGATGGCCATTGCCCGCGCCCTGGTGGGAAATCCGCGCATCCTGATCTTCGACGAGGCCACCTCGGCCCTCGACTATGAGAGCGAAGCGGCCATCCAGGCCAACATGCGGCGGATCACCCACAACCGGACGGTGATCGTCATCGCCCACCGCCTCTCGACCCTGCGCGGGGCCGACCGGATCATCACCATCGAGCAAGGAAGGCTGATCGAGGACGGGACCCACGCCAGCCTGTTGGCCGCCGGCGGCCGCTACGCCGAGCTGTGGCGCCTCCAGGCCGGGGATCTGGCCCCCGCGGGCGGAGCGCCCGCATGACGCCCGGCGGGCTGTTCAGGGGTGTTTCAGATGGCTTCACCCGCTTCCTGCGCGGCGGGGTGTCGCGCTTCGACCGCAGCGACGAGCGCGAATTCCTGCCCGCCGCCCTGGAGATCCTGGAGACCCCGCCCTCGCCGGCCGGCCGCGCCCTGGCCTTCATCATCGGAACCTTCTTCACCATCGCGGTGGCCTGGGCCTTCCTGGGCAAGGTGGACG
>JALYTR010000446.1 GCA_030854165.1 Pseudomonadota bacterium
CGTCGCCACCCCCCCGCCGCCGGCCCAGCAGTACCAGTATGTCGATCAAGCCGCTTCGATGAGCGCCGCCTTTGCCAACACGCCGCCGGATTACACCGTAGACTACCAAGGAACGCGGCCGTGGATCTGGCGCTCTGGCGATGGCGCCTATCGGATCGTCGAGGCGGCCCCCGCGGGTGAGCGCTACTTCTATTTCATGCCGGGCGCCCAGACGCCCTTCCTGGTGCGCGACGCCAGCTACACCTACGCCTACGATCAGGGTCGCCTCGTGGTCGTCTATGACGCCACCGGCAGACCCCTCGCGCCGACGCTCGCCGCCCGGCAGGCCGCCTTGGCCGGACGTTATCTGGCCCGCGCTCGGGCGCTCTACGTCGCGGCCTCGCGCGATAAGCATCAGGCCGCCTATGCCGCGAACTGGCAGGCCCGGAGGCCTTCCATACTCGCCCAGCAGCAGCAATGGCGCCAGCAACAGCAGAAGAACCAGGCATGGCGCACCTGGCACGACCAGCATGCGCCGGCCGAGCAGGCGTCCTTGGACCGGGAGCGCGCCAAACGGCAAGCCTACGCCGCACAGCTTGCTTCAGCGGCCACCCCGGGCGCGCGGGCCGATCGGACGCCAGCGCCGCTGGCGCACTCGCGCCAGAGCAACGTCGTCGCCGCGGCGCCGGGACCGGCTTGGGGCCAGGCGCGAACTATCGCCCAAAGGCGGGCCGATCAGGCCGAGGTTGACGCGGCCAGACAGAATCTGGCCCAGGCCAAGGCGCAGACGGTCGCCGCCGATCCGGCCAACAAGGCGCGGATCGTGGACGCGGCGCGGACCCGGTTGAAGTTGGCCCTCCAGAAGCAGGCGGCAAGCTAAAAGTGGCGTCTATGAACGAGCCGAGGAGAAAGACGGCGCCGACCCTTTGAACAGGTCGGCGGATCGTGATGATTTAGTCGCTCGCGCTCCGGTCGTCGGCCGCGCGCACAACAAACCAAGGCAAGGAAACTGACATGCGAGACTATCGTACGGCCGCGGCTTCGGCCGCCCTGCTGCTCGGCCTGGGCATCGCCCTTTCGGCCGCGCCGATCGCCGCCCAGGCGCAGATCGGCATCAGCATCAACGTGGGCTTTCCGCCGCCAGCGTTGCCCATCTATATCCAACCGCCAATTCCGGGATACGGCTATCTTTGGACTCCAGGTTACTGGGCCTTCGACGAAGGCTACGGCGACTACTATTGGGTGCCGGGCACCTGGGTTCGGCCGCCGAGGTTCGGCTTGTTGTGGACGCCGGGATACTGGGGTTATGCGGGCGGCCGATACGGCTTCAACCAGGGTTACTGGGGCAGGCAAGTTGGTTATTATGGCGGTATCAACTACGGTTTCGGCTATGGCGGCCTTGGGTTCGAAGGTGGGCGCTGGCAGGGAAATCAATTCTATTACAATCGTTCGGTCAATAACATTTCGAATACCCGCATAACGACCGTCTACAACAAGACCGTTATCAATAATACCACGATCAACAAGACGAGCTACAACGGTCCCGGCGGCGTCGCGGTTCGTCCCACGGCCCAACAACTGGCGGTCTCCCACGAGGCTCACGTGGCCCCGACGCCGGTCCAGCTTCAGCATCGCCAGATCGCGCGCGCCGATCCCGCTTTGCGAGCCAGCGTCAATCACGGCAAGCCGGCGATCGCTGCGACCGCCCGGCCGACGGTCTTCAAGGGTCCAGGCGTTGTGACGGCCGCCAAGGTGGTCACGCCCTACCAAAGGCCCGCGACCGCCCCGGCGGTCAAGCCGGCGGCCACGGTTCGCCCGGCCACGCCGGCGCATCCGGCGATGGCCAAGCCAGCCGCACAGCCAAAACCGGCCGTGACGCACACCGCTCCCCAGCGTCCGGCGATGGTCAAGCCAGCGCCCCAGCAAAACCCAGCCGTGACCCATCCCGCCCCCCAGCGTTCGGCGATGGTCAAGCCGGCCCCGCAAAACCCGGCCATGAACCGTCCCGCTCCTCAGCGTCCGGCGATGGTCAGGCCGGCGCCTGAGCAAAGCCCGGCCATGAACCGTCCCGCTCCCCAGCGTCCGGCGATGGTCAGGCCGGCGCCCCAGCAAAACCCGGCCGTGAACCGTCCAGCGCCGCGGCCGCAACCTCCGGCGATGGTCAGGCCGGCGCCCCAGCGTCCGGCGCCCGAGGCCAAGCCTCAAGCCAAACCGCAGGACAAGCAGAACTCCACGCCGAACTAGGCCCACAGGCTAGCCCGCTCAGAAGATTCTGGGCGGGCGACCTTGCTTTCAACCGGTCGGCGCGACCGGCGAATCTCCCGGGAAAAGGGCGGAACCACTGAGGAGGCTCGGGCGTTTTCCTGGTGAGGAGGCGTGATTGAGAGGACGGGTTCGTGAAGCCGATCCACCCAGACGCCTTCTCGCGGTGCGCTTACCTTCATTCGGCAAAGGCCGGCCATGGGCGCTATCGAGGAGCGGTCATCCGTTTCTTTACGC
>JALYTR010000447.1 GCA_030854165.1 Pseudomonadota bacterium
CCTGGAGGTCGATCCCTCCGGCCTCGATTCCCTCGACCGGCGGTATCTGATCGCCCTGATAGACAACTACGGCGGCGGGCCGGCTGGGGTGGAGACCCTGGCCTACGCCATCGCCGAGGCGCGAGACGCAGTGGAGGATGTGATCGAGCCTTTCCTCCTCCAGCAAGGTTTCATCCAGCGCACCCCCCGCGGCCGTCTGGCCTGCGCCAAAGCCTACCAGCACCTGGGCCTGACCCCGCCGCCGGCCCCGAAGGGGCAGCCGATGCTGTTCGACGAGGAGGGGTGATGGCGCGCGCGTTTCCGTTCCTTCTCCCCTTGCGGGAGAAGACCATTCCCCGCGTAGCGGGTCGGATGAGGGGTCGCGCCGGCCTTACGACGGACGTCACGACCGCGCGGACAGATTGTGGAAAACCCCTCATCCGGCGCTTCGCGCCACCTTCCCCCGCAAGGGGAGAGGAGACATTGCGGGCCGCGCCGTGACCCCCTCCGCCGGCGCCTTCGAGGACCGCGAGCACCGGCTCGCGGTGCGGGTCTATTACGAGGACACCGATTTCACCGGCGTGGTCTACCACGCCAATTACGCGCGCTATTTCGAGCGCGGGCGGTCGGACTATCTGCGCCTGGCCGGGATCTCTCACAGCGACCTGCTGGCGCGCCCCGATCCGTGCGCCTTTGTGGTGACCCGCCTTTCCATCGATTTTGGCGCCGCCGCCCGCATCGACGACACCCTCATCGTCCGCACCACCTACGACACCATCAAGGGCCCCCGGATGTCTATCGCCCAGGCCATCTTCCGAGGTGACGACCTGATCGCGACGGCAAGGGTCGAGGCCGCCTGCATCGCCCCAGGCGGCCGTCCCCGCCGGCCGCCGGCCGACCTCGTCGCGCGTCTCACGCCCCTTCTCGCGCCATAGTTTCGACCCGAGACGCCTTAAAAAGACCCTTCATGGATCCCGCGACCACCATCACCCCGGAAAGCTTCTCTCTCATCCACCTCTTTCTGCGCGCCGATTGGGTGGTGAAGGGGGTGCTGCTGGGTCTGGGCTTCGCCTCCCTGTGGTCGTGGGCGGTGATCATCGACAAGCTTTTTCGCATGAGCGCCCTGAACCGCCAGGCCAACCACTTCGAGGACGAGGTCGGTTCCGGCCGCTCCCTCGAAGAGATCGCCGCCGCGCTCGGCGAGGCGCCTCGCCACGCCCTGCCGCGCATGCTCCAGGCCGCCCTGCGCGAATGGCGCGAGGCGCGGACCAAGGGCCTGCTCGTCGCCGGCCAGGCCGACGCCCAGGCCGCCTTCCTCATCCAGCGCATCGACCGGGTGCTCGACGCCGCTGTGGCCCGCGAGAGCCAGCGGGTCGAGGAGGGGCTGGGGAGCCTGGCCATCGTCGCCACCGCATCGCCGTTCATCGGCCTGTTCGGCACCGTGTGGGGAATCATGAACGCCTTCCAGTCGATCGCCATCCAGAAGAACACCAATCTGTCGGTGGTGGCGCCCTCCATCGCCCAGGCCCTGTTCGCCACCGCCATCGGCCTGGCCGCCGCCATTCCGGCCTATATCGCCTACAACAAGTTCTCCACCGACGCCGGCAAATACGCCGCACGCCTGGAGGGATTCGCCGACGATCTGGTCACCGCCATCCAGCGGCGCCTGGCCGAGCGGAAGTAGCCGCGCCGATGGCTCTTTCCACCCATGACGCCTTTTCGGCCGGCCGGCGGCGGGGACGGAGCCGGCGCGGCCGGCGCGCCGCCCTTTCGGAGATCAATGTGACGCCCCTGGTGGACGTCATGCTGGTCCTGCTGATCATCTTCATGATCTCCGCGCCCCTGCTCACCGTGGGCGTTCCCCTCCAGCTTCCCAAGACCGAAGCCGCCGCTATGCAGGACCAGACCGAGCCGCTCACCGTCTCGGTGCGGGCCAATGGGGAGGTGTTTCTGAACGAGACCCAGGTTGCCTTCGCCGCCCTGTCGCCCGCCCTGCGCGACATGGCAGGCCAGGGATTCGCCAAACCGATCTATGTGCGGGCCGACGGCCGCGCCCCCTACGCCATCGTCGCCCAGGTGATGGCGGCGCTGTCTCAGTCGGGCTTCACCAGCATCAATCTGATCACCGACACCGGAGGGCCGTCCTCGGGCGGGACGCAGGGCGATTTCCAGAAGAAGGCGGGGGGCGCCCCGGCCGCCCCATGATGGCCGCGCCGGCCTTGCCCGCGCGCCGGCGGGAAAGTCTGAAGCCAGCCTTCCTCGCCGCCGTGGCCCTGCACGTGGGCCTGTTCGCCGCCGTCGTCCTGCTCGGGCGCCCCCGACCGGCCCCCATGGGCGACGCGGTGCCGATCAACATCGTCTCCAGCGAACCGAAGACCGATTCGCGTCCCGCCGAGGCGGCGCCGCAAACCCAGGCCGCTCAGGTCGAGACGCCGGTCCCCGAAGCTAAGGCCCCCGCGCCCGCGCCCGCCCCGCCCCAGCCGGCCC
>JALYTR010000082.1 GCA_030854165.1 Pseudomonadota bacterium
GCGATGGGCGGCGGCGCGGGCCGCTCGGTCCAGGGCGGCGGCCGTTCCTTCCAAGGCGCAAGCGGCGGGCGCTCCTTTCAAAGCGCCGGCCGATTCAGCGGCGGCGAGCGAGGGAGCGGTCGCGAGGGTTGGCACGGCGGTAACAACCGCGGCGGTTGGCGCGGCGGCGGTTGGGGCGGCGGATATCCCTACCGCTATGGGTATGGATACGGCGGATATGGCGGCTTCGGCTATGGGCTCGCCCTTGGCGCCGCGATCGGCGGCTACTATCCCGGCTATGGCTACCCCTACTACGGGGCCTGTTACGGCCGCCGCACCGTCTGGGATCCCTACTACGGCCGTTATATCGTCCGCTCGTTCCGCACCTGCTAAGGCCCAGGTCCTCTGGACCTGACGGAAAAGAACCCGCGCCCCCCGGCGCGGGGTTTTTCGTGCGCGCCCTTCAGTTCACCGTCGCCTTGCCGATTTCCAAGCCGTCCGCCCCGGCCCCCACCTGGATCACCGAACCGTCGGTGAATTCGCCGGCCAGCAGCTTTTTGGCGATCGGGTCGATCAGGTCCTTCTGGATCACCCGCTTCAAGGGACGCGCGCCATAGACCGGGTCGTAGCCGCGTTCGCCCAGCCAATGGAGCGCGGCGCCGTCCAGGGCGATGGCCATGCGGCGGCTTTCGAGGAGCCTTTCCACCCGCTGTAGTTGGATCTTCACGATCGAATCCATCTGCTCGCGGCCGAGGCGCTTGAAGAGGATGATTTCGTCGATGCGATTGAGGAATTCGGGGCGGAAGTGGCGGCGGACCACGTCCATGACCTGCGGGCGGACCGCTTCGGTCTCGTCCCCCTCGCCCTGGGCGGCGAGGAATTCCGAACCCAGGTTCGAGGTCATGATGATCAGGGTGTTGCGGAAATCCACCGTGCGGCCCTGGCCATCGGTGAGGCGTCCGTCGTCGAGCACCTGCAGGAGCACGTTGAAGACATCCGGGTGGGCCTTTTCCACCTCGTCGAACAGGACAACCTGATAGGGCCGTCGGCGCACGGCCTCGGTGAGCGCGCCCCCTTCGTCGTAGCCGACATAGCCCGGCGGCGCGCCGATCATCCGGCTGACCGAGTGCTTTTCCATGTATTCGCTCATGTCCAGGCGGGTGATCGCCGCCTCGTCGTCGAACAGGAATTCGGCCAAGGCCTTGGTTAGCTCGGTCTTGCCGACGCCCGTGGGTCCCAGGAAGAGGAAGGAGCCGATCGGGCGGCCGGGGTCCTGCAGGCCCGCCCGCGCCCGACGCACCGCGTCGGAGACCGCCTCCAGAGCCTCTTCCTGGCCGACCACCCGGCCGCGCAGGGAATCCTCCATGCGCAGGAGTTTGTCCCGCTCGCCCTCCAGCATCTTTTCCACCGGCACGCCGGTCCAGCGCGAGACCACTTGGGCGATCTGTTCGGCGTCCACCACTTCGGGGGTGAGGGCGTCGTTGTCGGCCTCGCGATCCTCGTCGGCGAGGCGTTTCTCCAATTGAGGGATTTCGCCATAGGTGATTTCGGAGGCGCGCTGCAGGTCGCCTCGACGCTGAGCCGCCGCCAGTTCGGCGCGCAGGCGCTCGAGCGCTTCGCGCGCCTGGGCGGCCTGGCCGACCTTCTCCTTCTCGGAGCGCCAGCGGGCAGTCATCTCGGCGGAGCTGGCTTCCAGTCCCGCCAACTCTTCGCTCAGATGTTCCAGGCGCTGTTTCGAGGCGTTGTCGGTTTCCTTGGCCAAGGCTTCGCGCTCGATCTTCAGCTGGACGGCCCGCCGGTCGATCTCATCGAGTTCCTCGGGCTTGGAATCCACCGCCATGCGCACCCGGCTTGCCGCTTCGTCGATGAGGTCGATGGCTTTGTCGGGGAGGAAGCGGTCGGTGATGTAGCGGTTTGAGAGTGTCGCGGCGGCGACGATGGCGGCGTCGGCGATCCGCACGCCATGGTGGGTTTCGTACTTTTCCTTCAGGCCGCGCAGGATGGAGACGGTGTCCTCCACGCTCGGCTCGCCCACGAACACCGGCTGGAAGCGCCTGGCCAGGGCGGCGTCCTTTTCGACGTTCTTGCGGTATTCATCCAGGGTCGTGGCGCCCACGCAATGCAGTTCGCCGCGCGCCAGGGCGGGCTTCAAGAGGTTGGAGGCGTCCATGGCTCCCTCCGATTTTCCAGCCCCGACCAGGGTGTGCATCTCATCGATGAAGAGGATGATCGAGCCCTCGGCGGCGGTCACCTCGTTGAGCACCGCCTTCAGCCGCTCCTCGAATTCGCCGCGGTATTTCGCCCCGGCGATCAGCGAGCCCATGTCCAGGGCCAGGAGTTTCTTGTCCTTCAGGCTTTCGGGCACGTCGCCGTTGACGATGCGCTGCGCGAGGCCCTCGACGATGGCGGTCTTGCCGACGCCCGGCTCGCCGATCAGCACCGGGTTGTTCTTGGTGCGGCGGGCCAGCACCTGGATGGCGCGGCGGATTTCCTCGTCGCGACCGATGACGGGATCGAGTTTTTCGTCCCGCGCCGCCTGGGTGAGGTCGCGGGCGTAGCGTTTCAGGGCGTCGTAACCCTCCTCGGCCGAGGCGCTGTCGGCGGTGCGCCCCTTGCGCAGAGATTTGGCGGCTTCCTCCAGACCCCTGGCGTTGGCGCCAGCGGCGGTCAGCGCCTTGGCGGTCTCGCCGCCCTCCTTGGCCAGGGCGATGAGCAGGCGCTCGGTGGTGACGAAGGCGTCACCGGCCGCCTTGGCGTCAGCCTCGGCCGTCGCGAAGACGCTCGCCATTTCCGGCTTCATGTAGAGCTGCCCCGTCCCGCCCTCGACCTTCGGAATCTTGGCGAGCAGGGCGTCGGCGCCCTTGTCGGCGCCGTCGGGGCGACCGCCGGCGCTTTGGATCAGGGCGCGGCTCAGCCCATCCTTCTCCTCCAGCAATACCTTCAGCAGATGCTCTGGGCCAAGCTGCTGATGGCGGCGCGCCAGGGCCAGCGACTGAGCCGACTGGATCGCCTGCTTGGCGCGGTCCGAATAGAGGTCGATGTTCATGGATACCCCTGAAAAGACGATGGTCCGGACGGATGTAGGTGTGGCTTGAATGTCACACAAGAGGGCGAAGCCAAAGCACGTCGTTCGCCTTCAGCAGCGGTTCAGCTTGCCACGCCTTAAGTCGATTCCGAGACCTCGGTGGCGCGCGCGAACCCCATGGCGTGGTTCGACGTTGTGGCCACGAGGCGACGAGGATCGCGGGAGACAAGGCGCGTGGCGGGTAAGAGGCCCAAGGGAATATTGGCTCTGTTCTGGGCCTGCCTGGAATCGGCGGCCAGTGGGCGCACCGAACACCGGCCGACCTCGGCCGACTATCCCGAAACCCTGGTGCGCCGGATCACGTTTACGGCGGGAGGCGGCTTCGGCTGGCGTCTTTCAGCTCTGACAACACCGCGCGCCACGCCCGCGCCGTGGAAGATCGTGGTTGTCACCGGCGCGCCGTCCTGGGCCGAATACTGGGCGCCCGCCCTGGCCGCCCTGCCTCGAGATCGCGAGATGATTGTCGTCGATCGGCCAGGTTTCGCGGCCAGCGAGCCGGCCGGTTGCGTGGTGGATATCCGCGACCAGGCGCGCGCCCTGGCGCCTCTGCTGCGAGCCGCGCCGGGTCAGAAACTCCTGCTTGTCGGCCAGTCCTACGGGGCGCCCATCGCCGCCCTGATGGCCGCCAGTCAGCCAAGGCGCGTTACTGGACTGGTGCTGCTGTCCAGCTATCTGGGGCAATCGGGTCCGACGGCGCGGTGGCTGGTGCGAACTGGATCGAGATTCCTCAACCTGATCCCGCGGGACCTGCGCAACGCGGTCATAGAGGTCAGCGGGCAGCCGCCGCAACTGGCCCACATGCGCCAGGCGCTCGGTCGGATTCGCGCGCCCGTGCATGTGATTCACGGCGATGAGGACGATTTCGCGCCACTGGAGGCGGCCCGGGACCTCGCCGACAACATTCGAACGCGGCGCCCCATGCGTTTCCAATCCGTGCCGGGCGCCAACCATTTCTTCAATGACGGCCCGGTGGACCGCTTGCTGAACTGTCTTGAAGCCTGCATCCCAGCGGCCAAGCCGGCCACGAGCCGCCGCTGGCCGGCCTGGACCAACCTGGCGTTTGGACCGTCTCGTCCGGCGCTCGACCCCGCCGCGGCTGGACCTTGACCGCCGCCCAGCTCTAGCTTTCCTCGGAAGAAGCCGGAACGGCGGCGCCGACGGCCTCGAAAGTGGTGGGCGCGCGGCGGCGGCGGGGTCGGCGCGTTTCGCCCGACGCCTCCTCTCTCGGCTCGGCGGGTCGCACCTGCAGGAACGCGGGGGCGTGGTTCACTTCGCCGTCGTCGGCACGCAGCATATGAGCCGGTTCCGCGGCGGGCTGGGCGGTCAGCGGCGTCGCCTCCGGCTCGATCACGGTCAAAGGATCGCGATGTGCCTGATCGCGCGCCTCGAAGCGCGGACGATCGTCGCGGCTTTGCACGGCGCGTTCCTCCCGAGCGGCCGAGACGGGGCGGCCGCTCTGAAATCGATCAACTTGAAATCGGTCGCCTTGGGGGCGGTCGCTCGCGATGCGTTCGTTGGCGTCGCGTTCGCTCTGTGTGCGGTCGCCTGACCAGCGCTCGCCTCGCGGGGCGCCGTTTCGCGCCCGATCGTCGCGGGACCGGGATTCGCCCTGCCGAGACTCTTCGCGCGGACGTTCATCGCGGCGGCTGTCGATCCTTTCCTGACGCTCGCCGCCGCCTTCGCTGCTCTCGGCCGCCTCCGTCTCGGGCTCTCCCGCTTCGCCGGCGCCGCTCTCGTCCTCGAAGTCCATATCGTAGCCGGAAACGAACTGGTCCCGACCGATGATTTCGGTGAGGGGTCGCAGGGGCTGCATGACCCGCATGACGCGGAAATAGTGTTCGGCGTGCTGCAGGTGGTTCTCGGCCAGGACGCGATCACCGGCGGTGTGGGCGTCGCGGGCCAATTGCTGGTATTTCTCATAGACATGCTGGGCGGCGCCACGAACCTTGACCCCCTCCGGCCCGTTGGAATCGAAGGCGCGATTGGTGTTGTGCTGCGGCTTTCCGCCGCCCCCGCCGCCGCTGTTCCGGCTGCGTCCACGCTGACGCTTCATACCTTTGAAATCTCTCATGGTTTATCGACCTGCTGCGCGGCGCCTTGTTCCCGAAGATTGGAGGGATTTGAAAGGCGGATCGCGGTTCCGGCGCCCGTGGGCCCAATCGCCCGTAAAGCCGCCCAAGTAACGTTCGGTTCCTCGTCTCCGCCCTCAAGGGCCAAAAGAGCGCGTTAGCGAGGGTTTCATCGACCTTGCCACCGGAAGGGCTGATGCGCTCGGTCCATGTTGAACCTAGGCGCCGCTATCTTTTTTCCGATGAACTGGGTGAAGACTGTTCTTCTCTAGCCCGTGCCCGTTCATTCTCCAAGGGCTTTCTTGTATCCGGCCGTGACGCGGTCGCGACCGCCAAGGTCGGGCGTTGTCCAAACATCGCGACCTCCCGCCTCGCGAAACAGATCTTCCACGGCGGCGCGCTGACCGGCGCCGATCTCCACCGCGAATGCCCCCCCCGGTCGCAGCACGCGAAGGACTTGGGGGGCGAGGTCGCGAATGGCGGTCAGGCCGTCCGGCCCGCCGTCCAGGGCCAGGCGCGGCTCGTGGTCGCGAACTTCCGGCGCCAGACGCGCCAGCTCGCCGGTGGCGACATAGGGGGGGTTCGAGACGACCAGATCGAAACTGTCCGCCGCCAGGCCGCGCGTCCAATCGGCGCGCAACAGGGTGACGCGGGTCGCCAGCCCGAGATTGGCGGCGTTCTCCCTGGCGACCGCCAGAGCCGCCTCGGAAACGTCCACGCCCAATCCGATGGCCAAAGGCCGCTCGGCCAGAATGGCCAGCAGAATCGCCCCCGATCCAACACCCAGGTCAAGCACGGAAAGCCGTCGCTCGGCCGGAAGGAGCGGCAAAACCACGTCGAGAAGGGTCTCGGTATCGGGCCTGGGCGTGAGTACATCGGGCGTCACCGTGAGCATGATCTTCCAGAAGCCCTTGACGCCCAGAATATGACTGATCGGCTCGCGCCGCTCGCGACGGGTGAGATAGTCTTCCAGAGTTCGCCCCTGATCGCGGCTTAGGGCGCGATGAGGATCGGCGATGATTTCCGCCCGGCTGGCGCCGGCAGCGGCCTCGAGAAGCAGCCTCGCGTCAATGACCGGACTGTCCACGCCCGCCGCCGCGAGACGCCCCTTGGCCCGCGTCCAGGCGGAAACGAGGGTGGTCAATGAGGCTCTTAGGCCCGCAAGCCAGTGAGCGGCGAGGAGCCGAACGCGCCAGCCTTGACACTGCCGGTCATGTTGTCGCCGTCCACCGTGACCGTGAAGTCGAGGGTCATGGGAAAGGGCGAGGTGATCTTGGCCGACCAGGCTAGGTTCGCGCCATCGACCGTTCCGGAAATGTCCTGGGCTCCCATGCGGCCTTCCATCTTGCCGGTGAAGGTGGCGCCCGATGTGGTGATGTTGAGCGTGCCCTCCTGCACGCCCATGGGTGAATTGACTGTCGTCTTCCAATTGCCGTCGGCGGACATTGGTGTCTCTCCGGTGAATTTGCAGGCTGAGCTAATCAGCCGATCCGGTCAGGCGCAAGGGCGCCGCGGCGACTATTCCGCGGCCTGCATCGGCTTGGCGCTGGCCGCTTCGGCCGCCGCGGCCTGCGCCTCGGCCGCTTCGATCTCCGCCGCCCGCGCCTCCACGAGGTCGACGATGTGATCGACCATGTGGGCGTTGTCCATCTTGTGGTCGGTCTTGCCGGCGACATAGACCATTCCCGAGCCCGCGCCACCGCCGGTGAAGCCCAGATCGGTCATCAAGGCCTCACCCGGGCCATTGACCACGCAGCCGATGATCGAAAGGCTCATGGGCGCGGAAATGTGCTCGAGGCGCTTCTCGAGCGCGTTCACCGTGTCGATGACGTTGAAGCCCTGCCGAGCGCACGACGGGCAGGCGATGATGTTGACGCCGCGGTGGCGCAGGCCCAGCGATTTGAGAATATCGAAGCCGGCCTTGATTTCCTCCACCGGATCGGCGGCGAGGGAAACGCGGATGGTGTCGCCGATCCCGGCCCAAAGAAGCGCGCCCAGACCGATCGACGACTTGATGGTTCCAGACCGCAAGGCGCCAGCTTCGGTGATCCCCAGGTGCAGGGGGCAGTCAACGGCCTCCGACAGCATCTGATAGGCGGCGACGGTCATGAACACGTCGGAGGCCTTCACGCTGATCTTGAATTCGTGGAAGTCGTGATCTTGCAGGATCCGGGCGTGACTAAGGGCGCTCTCCACCATCGCTTGGGGACATGGTTCGCCATAGCGCTCCAGAAGCTCGCGCTCCAACGAGCCGGCGTTGACGCCGATGCGCATGGAGCAGCCGTGGTCGCGCGCGGCCTGAATGACGTCGCGCACGCGAGAGGGCGCCCCTATATTGCCCGGGTTGATACGCAGGCAGGCGGCGCCGGCCTGGGCCGCCTCGATGCCGCGCTTGTAGTGAAAGTGGATATCGGCGACCAAGGGCACGCGCACGGCCTTGGCGATGGCCTTGAAGGCCGCCGTGGCGTCCTCATCGGGACATGAAACGCGTACGATGTCGGCCCCGGCGTCTTCCAGCTGGCGGATCTGCGCGATGGTCGCCGCCGCATCGCCGGTTATGGTGTTGGTCATCGATTGGACGGTGATCGGCGCATCGCCGCCCACCGGCACGGCGCCGACATGGATTTGCCGCGACTTGCGCCGGTCGATCGATCGCCAGGGACGCAGGCGGGTGTGGTCTTGAACGGTCATTGTGCCGCCGAACATAAGACCAAACGCGTGCGTCCCCAAGCGGCGCGGCGACGAAACAGGGCCGTACGCCGCCGCGGAGTCTCTATTGCCCCAACTTCGCCAGGGGAGTCTGGGGATCGGTGAGCGTTCCGCGGGATACGCCGGCCCAAAAAACCTCTACCGCGGCGGGGTTGCCGACATCCGCGGTCAGCCCGGTCATGGCGGGGGCCCGCCACGCCTCGCCCGACGCCAGCTGGCGCGCGAAATAGACCGCGCCTCCTTGTCCGCGCACGATGAGCGAGGTCGGCGTCCTGGCTTGCAGGATCAGGCCGGACGTGGGGCCCCCCGCTGGGGCGCCAAAGACGGTCCCGGCGGGGACGAAAGGCTTGCCGATCGCTTCGTCGGGCGCCAGAGCGCCGGCCGCGCCCTGGCCGGCGGGCGCCAAGC
>JALYTR010000448.1 GCA_030854165.1 Pseudomonadota bacterium
CTCTGGGCCGAGGGCGGGTTTCAGCAGGCGCAGGTGCAGGCGTCCGTACCAGACTAGGGCGTTGATCAGGCCGATGGTGACCAGAGTGGCCGCGGCGGCCACCGCGGCGGCGGCGGCCATCAGGCCCAGGCCGCCCAGCAACAGCGCCGCCACCGGCGCGCCCAGGACGACGAAGGGTCCGGCGGTCAGCAAGACCGCGCCGACGCCAAACGCGACCACCGCGGCGATGAAGAAGCCGAACAGCGTCCCGCCGACCGACAGCAGGATGGGCAGCAGGATCAGCACGTCGATCGCCCCCAGGCCGAGAACGGCGAACACGGCGCTGGCGGCGGCCGACGGGTTGCGCTCGGCTTCCCAGCGCTTCAATCCGGCCTCGGCGCGAAGTTCGCGGACCACGCGTTCGGGATCGCCCAGAGCGGCGGCGATCTCGCCTTCTCCGCGGCCGGCGGCGGCGCCCTCGGCGAAATGAGCCTGGTAGTCGGCGACGATATTGTCGATGTCGCTGGCCGGCAGGCCACGCAGGCCGGCGCGCAGTCGCCTCAGAAAGTCCTCGCGATTCATTGAGCGCCTCCCAGTATCTCATTGACGGCGGTGGAGAAGGCCGACCATTCCGTCTTCTGGGCCGCGAAGGTCGCGTGACCGACGGCGGTCAGCTTGTAATATTTTCGCGAAGGGCCGGCCGAGCTTTCCACCAGATAGGTCTCGACCAGACCGTCGGCCTGCATGCGTCGCATGAGCGGATAGATGGTGCCCTCTCCCATTTCGATTCCCTTGGCGAGGCGGCCGGCGATCTCATAGGCGTAGGCGTCGCCGCGCGAGAGCAGGGCGAGCACGCAGAGCTCGAGAACCCCCTTCTTCAGCTGAACCTGCACCGCTTCAACCACGAGATGTCGCTCCCTTGGACGAGCTCATATCTATCACCAGGTATTGTGTAATGCAAGATACCTATTCATGAATAATAGTTAATGGAAAAGGACCTGGACGATCGGATTCTCGCCCGCCGCCCTTTGCCTCGCGCCGCGCCCCGCGCTAGGCTGATCCCATGGCCAAGGACGACAAGCCCAAGGACCTCATGGGCTATGAGGCGTTGCAGCAGGACGCTCTGCGGGGGGTGATCAGGGCGGCCCTGACCAAGGCGGCGAGTCCACGCGGCCTGCCGGGCGACCATCATTTCTACATCAGCTTCAGGACCACCGCGCCGGAGGTCTCAGGACCCGACGACCTGCTCGGCCGCTACCCCGAAGAAATGACCATAGTGCTGCAGAACCAGTACTGGGACCTGAAAGCCGGCGAAAGCGCCTTTTCGGTCACCCTGCAGTTCGGCGGCCAGCCCAAGAGCCTTTCCATTCCCTACGCGGCGGTGACCCGCTTTTACGATCCCAGCGTCCAGTATCTGCTGCAGTTCAATCCGGCCCAGAACGCGCCGGCCCCGCCGGCCCTGGCCGCGCCCCAGCCGAAGCCGGCCAGCGACGACGGTCCCAAGATCGTCTCCCTCGACCAGTTCAGAAAGAAGTAGCCGGTGACCCGCGCCGACTCTGGTCCCCGCGCCCCGGGCAGGCCCGCGGCCGACACCCGCGCCGAGACCGACACTTTCGGCCCCATCGCGGTCGCCGACCGCTATTGGGGGGCGCAGACGCAGCGGAGCCTGCAAAACTTCAAGATCGGTTGGGAAAAGCAGCCGGCCGGCATCGTCCGCGCCCTGGGCATCGTCAAACGCGCCGCCGCCGAGACCAACATGGCCCTGGGCAAGCTCGATCCGACCATCGGCGAGGCCATCGTGGCCGCCGCCCAGGAGGTCATCGAGGGCAAGCTCGACAGCCATTTCCCGCTCGCCGTCTGGCAGACCGGCTCGGGCACCCAGTCGAACATGAACGCCAATGAGGTGATCGCCAACCGGGCCATTGAACGGTTGGGCGGCGCCGTCGGTTCGAAGTCGCCGGTCCATCCCAACGACCACGTCAACCTCTCCCAATCCTCCAACGACACCTACCCCACCGCCATGCACATCGCCGCCGCCGAGGCGGTGGTCCACCATCTGATCCCGGCCCTCCAGGGTCTGCGCAACGCTCTCAACGACAAGGCGGGCGCCTGGGCGCGCATAGTCAAGATCGGCCGCACCCACACCCAGGACGCCACCCCCCTCACCCTCGGCCAGGAGTTCTCCGGCTACGCCCAGCAGGTGGAAAACGGCGTCGCTCGTATCGAGATGAGCCTGCCGATGCTGATGCAGCTCGCCCAGGGCGGCACCGCGGTCGGCACCGGTCTCAACGCGCCGGTCGGCTTCGCCGAGGCGGTTGCCGACAAGATCGCCCAGATCACCGGCCTGCCCTTCACCTCCGCCCCCAACAAGTTCGAAGCCCTGGCCGCCCATGACGCCATGGTCTTCACCCACGGGGCGATGAACACCGTGGCCGCCAGCCTGTTCAAGATCGCCAACGATATCCGCCTTCTGGGCAGCGGCC
>JALYTR010000449.1 GCA_030854165.1 Pseudomonadota bacterium
ATCTTCAACAGAATGCCCTGTCTTCGGGGCGCCATCGTTGACTTCCGGCGCGCCATTCGTATTGTCCGCGCCTTCTTGAAAATGCCGGCCCGAGCGCCGTCTCTCTTAAGGTTCCTGCTTCGTCATGGCCAAGCCCGCTTCCATCAAGATCCGCCTCAATTCGACGGCGGACACCGGCTTCTTCTACGTCACCAAGAAGAACGCCCGCACCATGACCGAGAAGATGGTGGTCAAGAAATACGATCCGGTGGTGCGCAAGCACGTCGAATTCCGCGAAGGCAAGATCAAGTAGGACGCTGGAGCGCGGGGCCGACGCGCCGGCGCTCTCTCACCCGCCCCCTCCACCGCTTCGCGGAGGAGGATTTTCAAGCTAGCGCTCCAGGAATCGCCTGATCGTGTCCAGGAACGCCGCCACGGAGATCGGCTTGGCGAGGTAAGCTTGGCAGCCGCCGTCGCGGATACGCTGCTCATCGCCCTTCATGGCGAAGGCGGTGACCGCGATAACCGGAATGTGGGCGAGAGCGGGATCCTCCTTGAGCCAGCGGGTCACCTCAAGGCCGGAAATGGCCGGGAGCTGGATGTCCATCACGATGAGGTCGGGCTTGTGGTCGCGGGCCAGGTTGAACGCCTCCAACCCCTCGCCGGTTCGCAAGGTGCGGTAGCCCTGGGCCTCGAGCAGGTCGCCGAAGAGCTCCATGTTCAGCTCGTTATCCTCGACGATGAGGATGGTTTTCGCCATCACGGTCCTTCGGGCTCGCCTGTCCGGGCCACGGCGATTCGCCTTAGCCTCCGCTTGTCCTCGCCAGACACGCCCGGAGTCCTTAAGCCTCGGTTATTCGCGTGGTCCTGAAGGCAGGGGTCGAAGGGTGATTCGGATCGGGGTCGATTTCGGGGGGACCAAGATCGAGGCGGCGGCCCTCGACGCCGGCGGCCAATTCGTCTCGCGGGTGCGCGCGGCCAATCCAGGCGACTACGCCGCGGCGATCGAGACGGTTTGCGCCCTGGTCGATGAGGCCGAACGCGAAGCCGGCGTTGGCCGCACGCCGGTGGGGATCGGCATGCCCGGCTCGATCTCACCCAAGAGCGGGCGGGTGAGGAACTCCAACAGCGTCTGGCTGAACGGCACGGCCTTCGACACCGACGTGCAGGCGGCCCTCGGCCGTCCGGTGCGGGTGGAGAACGACGCCAACTGCTTCGCGCTGTCCGAGGCCACCGACGGGGCGGGCCAAGGGGCGCCGGTGGTGTTCGGGGCCATTCTGGGCACCGGCTGCGGCGGGGGGGTGGTGGTCGGCAGGCGCACGGTGGCGGGTCACAATGGGATTGGCGGCGAATGGGGCCACACGCCCCTGCCCTGGCCGTCGGCGGCCGAGCGCGGCGCGCGCCGCTGCTGGTGCGGCCGGGACGATTGCCTGGAGCGATGGATTTCCGGCTCGGCCTTCATGGCCGACTACGCGGAGGCGACCGGGCGGCGCCTTTCCGGCGAAGAGATCGCGGGGCTGGCCCGCGCCGGCGATGACGCGGCCGTCGCGGCGCTGGAGCGCTATGTCGATCGCCTCGGCCGGGCGCTGGCGGTGATCTGCGACATCCTCGATCCCGACGTCATCGTGTGCGGCGGGGGCATGTCCAATGTGACGGAAATCTATGGGGCCATCGGATGGGCCATCGAACGCCATGTCTTCTCCGACGTGTTCACGACCCGCGTCCTTGCCGCCAGACACGGCGATTCGTCGGGCGTGCGCGGGGCGGCGTGGCTCTGGCCGAGTCCATGAGCACCCTCTGCCGCGACTGCTATGGGCTGGACGAGGGGCGCCCGGCGCGCTGCCCGGCGTGCGGATCGCCGCGGCTCATCGCCCACGCCGAGCTGGCGAGCCTCGCCATCGCCCATCTCGACTGCGACGCCTTCTACGCCTCGGTGGAAAAGCGCGACCGGCCGGAGCTGCGCGATCTGCCGGTGATCGTCGGCGGCGGGCGGCGCGGGGTGGTGACCACCGCCTGCTACATCGCCCGGCTGTCGGGGGTGAAGTCGGCCATGCCGATGTTCAAGGCGCGCGCCCTGTGCCCCCAGGCGGTCATCCTGCCGCCCGACTTCACCAAATACCGCGCCGAGAGCCGGCGGATCCTGGAAAAGCTGCGCGCTTTGACGCCGCTGGTTCAGCCTCTGTCGCTGGACGAGGCATGGCTGGACCTGTCGGGGACGCAGCGCCTGTACGGCGCCTGCCCCGCCCAGACCGTGGCCCGGCTGCAGGGCGAGATCGAGCGCGACATCGGCCTAGCCGTCTCCATCGGCCTGGCGGCCAACAAATTCCTGGCCAAGATCGCCTCGGATCTCGACAAGCCGCGCGGTTTCGCGGTGATCGGGGCGGCGGAGGCCGAGGTTTTCCTCGCTCCCCGGCCGGTGTCGATCCTGCCGGGGGTCGGGCCGGTGTTCGCCAGAACCCTGGAGGCGGCGGGCCTGGCC
>JALYTR010000083.1 GCA_030854165.1 Pseudomonadota bacterium
GCGTCGGCCAGCGCGGCGCCCAGGGCGTCGCCGGAGGCTTCGGCCGCCACCAGCATCACGCACGGGCCCGTCATGGTTGCGGGGGCGCCACGCCGGTCACGAACAGGCCAAGCTCATCGGCCAGTGAGATGACTTCGCCTGGACTGAGGACCAGGATCAGCCCGGCCTCTCCGGCGATGCCGGCCAATCCGGCCCACGCCGCGCGACGCACCGTCTCGGGCCCGATGGTCGGCAGATCGATGCGCGCTTCCTGTTGAGGTTTGCACGCCTTGACCAGGACGCCACGCCGGCGAGCGCGCGTGCCGCGGATCGCCTCGGGCAGATCCGTCACCCGCGCCAACATCATGTCGGTTCCCTCCTGGGCTTCAAGGGCCAGGATGAGGCCGTCGCAGCAAACCGCGCCCTGCCCGATGTCGAGAGCGCCGATGGCTCGGGCGACCTCCAGAGCGCGGGCGATGTCGCCCTGGTGTTCGGGCCCGGGTCCATGACGCCCCAGAGCGCCGACGTTCAAGGTGAGCCCGGCCATCACCTCGTGGGCGCCTTCGACGGCGAACCCCTCGCGTTCGAATTCGCCGACCAGAAAGGTCAGCAACCCGTCGTCTCCACGTCGCGCCGCGGCGATTGCGGCGGGCAGAGCAGCCAGGCCACGCATATCGGGCTTTAGGTCGCGGAAGTCGGGCCGCGGGACCACGCCGGCGAAACAGACGCTTTGGCACCCGGCTCGGCGCAGGGCGCGCATGCCTGCTCCGAGTTGCGCGATACCGACGTCCACGCCGTCATAGGCGGCCAGAGCCGGGTCGGCGAAGCCCTTCAATCGGATCACCAACAACGGCCGGCCGGCCGCCGCGCAATGACGCGCCAGATCGATCGGGAGGGAGCCGCCGCCCGCGATCAGACCGAGCTTGCCGGCGAACGACGTCAGATTTCCCGCTGCGGCGTGGTCAGGGGCCGACTGGCGTCGGCGCGCACGAAATCGACGATCTCCATCACCTCCGGCGAGGCCGCGTAAGCCGCCGCCGTGTCTTCCAGGCGCTCCTGAAACGTGCCTTCCTCGGCGAACAGCATGCGGTAGGCGGCGCGCAGGGTATTGATCGTCTCGCGCGAAAAGCCGCGCCTCTTCAGGCCCACCAGGTTCAAGCCTTCGAGGTGGGCGTGGTTGCCCCACACATTGCCAAAGGGGATCACATCGTGATTGACCCCGGCCATGCCGCCGACGAAGGCGTGCCGGCCGATCCGGGTGTTCTGGTGGACGGCCGAGAGGCCGCCCATGATCACGTGGTCGCCCACCACCACATGGCCGCCCAGGGTGGCGCTGTTGGCCATGACGACATTGTCGCCGACGATGCTGTCGTGACCGATGTGAACCCCGACCATGAAGAAGCCGTCCGATCCCACGCTCGTCACGCCGCGACCCATCGCGGTGCCACAGTGCATGGTCACATGCTCGCGCACGATATTGCGCTGGCCGATCACGAGGCGGGTCGGCTCGCCTTTGTGGCCCGAGTGCTGCGGCGGCGCGCCCAGACAGGCATAGGGGTGAATCACGCATCCCTCGCCGATTTCGCTGAGGCCTTCGACAACCACATGCGAGGCGAGCCGCACCCGCTCGCCAAGGGTGACGTCGGCGCCAACGATGCAGAAGGGGCCGATCTCGACATCCCTCGCCAGCTTCGCACCGGCATCGACGATCGCGGTCGGATGAATCCGGGTCATTTGCGCGTATCGACGAGCATGGCGGCGAACTCCGCCTCCGCCGCCAGCTTGTCGCCCACCATGCCCCGGCCGCAGAATTTCACCACGTCGCCGCGGGCGCGCAGGACCGACACTTCCATCCGAAGGACATCCCCCGGACGGACCGGATAGCGGAAGCGGCAACTATCCACGGACATGAACAGGATGATCTTGCCTTCCGGATCGACGTCCCACGACTTGGACATCAGCAGACCGCCGGTCTGGGCCAGAGCTTCGACGATCAACACCCCCGGCATCACCGGATTGCCCGGGAAATGGCCCAGAAAAAACGGCTCGTTCATGGTCACGCACTTGACCCCCACCAGCGAGACGTTGGGCCGGAACTGCTCGGCCCGATCGACGAACAGGAACGGTGGCCGATGAGGAATGCGCCGCATGATTTCGTGGATGTCGATCCCGTCTTCGATCGTTTCGTCCGCCGGAGGCGATGTCATGCTTCTTCCCTGCCTTGGGGCCGTCGTCTCGCCGCCCGCGCCACCCAAGCGGTCTCGCGCATCCAACGGCCGAGCGGGCGGGCCGGCGAGCCGCCCCAACTCTCGCCGGGCGGCACATCCTTCATCACCCCGGCGGCTGCCGCGATGCGTGCGCCCGCGCCGATCGTCACATGGTCGGTAACACCGGCGCGACCGCCAAACATGCATCCATCGCCCACGACTACGCTGCCGGAAATTCCCGTGTGGGCCGCCAGCAGGCAGTCACGACCGATGACGACGTTGTGCGCGATTTGAACGAAATTGTCGATCTTGGTGTTTTCGCCGATCACCGTATCATCCCAGGCGCCGCGATCGATGCACGACCCCGAGCCGATTGTGACCCCGTCGTGAACGATCACCCGGCCCAGTTGGGGGATGTCTACCAGCCCGCCAGGACCCGCCGCCGCGCCGAAGCCCGGCTCACCGATCACCGCGCCGGCGTGGATGCGCGCATGCGCGCCGATCAAGGCGAAGCCGATGCTGGCGTTGGCCCCGACATAGCCGTCCTGGCCGATGGCGACGCCCGGACCGATCACCGCCCCGGCCGAAATGTAGCATCCCGCACCGATCGTCGCGCCCTGACCGATCACCACGCCTGGCCCAAGAACGACGCGATCTTCCAATTCGGCGAGCCGATGCACGGCGGGCGCACCCACTTCGTGGCGGCGCGGCCGGTGCAGCCGGTCGGCGGCGATGGCATAGGCTGCCGACGGCGAGGCGGCGATGAGCGCCGCGCACCCGTCCGGCGTCCGCGCCGCGTCATCGACCGCGATGAAACAGGCGAGGGCCCGCGTCGCGGCCAATTGCGATTCGTACCGCCGATCGACGAAATAGGTGACGCTGTCTCTATCGGCTCGATTCAGCACCGCAGCCTGGGTGACGAATCGCTTCGCCGCCCAGGGATTGGTGAGCGCCGCGCCGGTGAGTGCGGCCAGTTCCCCCAGCTCCGCCGGAGGTTGGGAGTCGTAAAAGCGGGGATCCGGCATGGCGTCGGAATGCCGGCCCGCCCACTCAGGTCAGCGCGCCGGAGCGCCGGCGGCCGTCGCGAGGTTCTCCCGGTCGAAGGCGAACTGCTGGATCTTGGCGTTGAGCGCGGCGACCGCCTGGTTAGTCAGGTCCATGTCCGGGTTGTTCATCATCACCGAGCGCTTGTCGAGCAGAGCGCTGCAGCGGTGTTGCAGATAAAGTTGCCGGGCGATGGGATCAAGTTCTTGGGCAATCCGATTGACCGACTTCTGCTCGGTGGCCTGGACTTCGCGCTGGCGAAGGTCGGCCTTCTGACGCAGATTGCTGATCCGGGCCTGAAGGGCCTGAGCGCGGCTCTGGAAGGTGGCGGCGGCCAGGGTCGGCCGGGCCGCGTCCAGCGCCCGCCCCTCGGTCTCGATGGCGGTGTTCTCGGGACCGAGTTCGGCTTTCACCTGCGCGACAATCTGATTCATGCGTTCGCTCACATATCGGCCGACGGTCGAGGAACTGATCGCCGAATCGATCGAAATGACGCACAGGCCCGGTATGGGCGGACCGTCAGCGACGGCCGGGGCGGCGGCGGGGGCCGCGCGCGCGGGCGCTTTGGCCTGAGCGAAGGCCGCGGGAGCCATGGCGATCGCGGCGAACACGCTCGCCGCGCCCAGAGCGAGAAGCTTTTTAGTCATGAAGTCTAGAACCTTGTTGATGTGGAAAAACGGAACAATTCCGTCTTGTCGTAGGAGTCTTTTCGAATGATCTGGCTGAAGTCGAAGCGCAGCGGTCCCATGGGCGATTTCCAGAAGATGCTTATGCCCGCCGACGCCCGCAGCCCCAGGTCGTCTTGTACGGTTGTGAGTGGCTGATTTGTGTTCGGATTGATCTTTTCAGCCCGGTCGAGGATGCCGAGGGTGCCGAAATCCGTGAACAGGGCGGTCCTGATCCCGTACTGCTCGGGCAGTTTGTTCGGTATCGTCAGCTCGAACGTGCCGATGGCGTAGAGCTTGCCACCCAGGGAATCGCCGAACTGGGTGTCGCGTGGGCCGATGCCGGCGATCTGAAAGCCGCGGAAGGTGTCGCCCCCTTCATAGAAGCGGTTGGTGATACGGACGCTATCGCCGTTCCATCCGTCGATGTAACCCGCCGAGCCCGTGAAACTGAAGATGAAGTCCTTGTTGAATCCATGAAACCAGCCGCCGCGCAACTCGCTGCGCAAAAAGTGGGCCGATCCGCCCGCGCCCGCCGCATCCTGCGAGAAATTGACGAAATAGCCTCGGGTGGGATTGATCGGATCGTTGCGCTCGTCGAGACCCAGCGTATAGCCGACCTGCGAGGTGATGAACGAGCCGCGCTGCTGGCAGAGCACCACCGAGACCAGTTCGGCGCCGGGCACGCACAGCGAGTCATCGACGATGACATCGTCGGTGCGCAAGGTATAGCGCGTCGTCAGAAGACTCTTCGTGGTCAGGGGGAAGGCCAGCCGCACCGTGCCGCCGGTGGAGGCGGTGTTGTACGACGCCTGTTGAGAGAAATCGTAGCGATAGGTGTAGAGATCGAATCCCGCCTGCAGGTCGCGATCGAGGAAATGCGGCTCGGTGAAGGACAGGTCGGCCTGCTGGCGCAACGACCCCAGCGAGATGCGAGCGCGCAGATCTTCCCCGCGTCCGCGGAAATTGGACTGGCTGATCCCGATATCGGTGACCAGTTTATCGATCGAACTGTAGCCGGCGCTGAACGAGAGTTGGCCGGTGGCCTGTTCAGTGACGTGAACCTGCAGATTGGTGCGATCAGGAGCCGAACCCGGCACATTGGTGATATCGACGTCCTTGAAGAACCCAAGAGCCCTGATGTTGTTTTTCGAACGATCGACCAGGGCCCGGTTGTAAGCGTCGCCTTCGGCGACGTTGAGCTGGCGGCGAATCACATAGTCGAGGGTGGTGGTGTTGCCCACGACATCAATGCGATCGATGTAGACTCGCGGCCCTTCCTTAACCTCGAACACCACATCGACGGTGTGTTTGGCCGGGTTGGGCGTGTAGCGGGGCCGCACATCCACAAAGGCGAATCCCGCCGCGCCCGCCGCAAACGTCAAGGCGTCGGTAGCCTGCTCGATCTTCTGGTCCTGATAGACCTGGCCTTCCCGGATGGGCAGAAGCTGGCGGAGGATATCGCCGTTCAGCTTCTTCAGATCGGTCTGAACGGTCAGCTTGCCGAAATGGTATTTGGCGCCCTCGTCCAGGGCGTAGGTGATCGCGAAGCCATTTTTGTCCGGGGCCAGTTCGGCCACCGAGGAGACGATGCGAAAATCGTAGAAGCCGCGATTTCGATAGTATTTTCTCAGCTGCTCGCGATCATATTCGATCCGGTCCGGATCGTAATTATCGTTGGACGCGAAGAATTTGTACCATTGGCTTTCCTTGGTCACCACGACGTTGCGCAGGTCGTTGGCCGAAAATTCCTTGTTGCCGAGGAAGTTGATTCTCAGAATCCCGCTCTTGGGACCCTCGTTGATTTCGAAAATCAAATCCACCCGCCGTTGCGGCAGTTCGATGATCTTGGGTGTCACCGTGGCCGAAATTCGGCCGGCTCGGCGGTAGAGTTCGACGATCCGTCCGACATCCTCCTCCACCTTGGCGCGCGTGAACACGCCTCGGGGGCGAATCTGAACTTCGTCCTTAAGCTTGTCTTCCTTGATGTTGGAATTGCCCTCGAACAGCACCTGGTTGATCACCGGATTTTCCACCACCTTGACGACCAGATCGGAGCCTTGCAGATCGATCTTCACGTCCGAAAACAGGTCGGTGCGGAACAGGGCCTTCAAGGCGACGTCGATCTTGGCCGGATCGACCGTGTCGCCAACCGCGATCGGCAGATAGGAAGTGATCGTCTCGGGGTCGATCCGCTCATTGCCCTGGACGACGATGCGCCCCACGACACCGCTCTGCTGCGCCTGGGCGAGCACGAGGCCGGGGCCGATCACAATGGCGCCGCCCGCCAGCAACGCCAGGCCCGACACCAGCGCCGCGTTGCGCGCGCGGAATTTTTTCAACGGATCAGCCATGCCAGAGAAAGGTCGCCTCACGAAAACAAGCTGCCGAGGAAATGAAACACGCGCGGTCGCTGCAGGTCGTTCCAGGCGGCGAACAACATCAAACCTACCAGCAAAGCAAGGCCTACGCGATACCCCGCCGCCTGGACACGGGCGCCCAGCGGCCGGCGCGCGACGGCCTCGTAGGCGTAGAACAGCAGATGGCCGCCATCCAGGACCGGTATCGGCAGGAGATTCAACAGGCCGACGCTGACCGATAGAAGGGCGCCCAACTGGATGAGCACGAAGGCGATCGCGATCGCCCAGCTGACCTGGGCGTCGTGGGCCATGGCCACGGCCTGTTTGGTCATCGCGCCGGAGGCGTGGGCGATCCCGATGAAGCTGTGAAGTTGATTGGCGGCGACCTGCCCCGAGACGATGCGGCCCAGGTAGAAAATGGTCGTCGCGGTTACATTCAAAGTCTTGCCGACACCCATGCCGACCGCCTCGATCGGTCCGTAGCGCTGAAGCTTGCCGACCGGCGCGGTCAGGCCGAGGCGACCAATCGTTTCGACACCGCCAAACGGACTGGGCTCCTGCGCGGCCGCCGGCCGAGCCAGGAGATGGAGGCGCCGGCCGGCGCGATCGACAGTGAAATCGATGGGCACGCCGGCGCGAAACTGCACATAGAACTGGACGTCCTCGAAACTTCGCATCGCACGTCCGTCGGCCGCCAGCAACAGGTCTCCGGACTGGAACCCCGCCTTGGCCGCCGCCCCGGCGGGAACCACCTCGACCCGCGTGGTCGTCACTGGCTGACCAAACACCGCAAAGGCGACGGAGAACAGCACGACGGCCAGAACGAAATTGGCCGCCGGCCCGGCGGCGACAATGAGCGCGCGCTGCCAAAGGGGTTTGAAATAAAGATATTTCTGCTCCGCCCCCAGGCCCTCGCGCTTCACGATGGCGGCGCGCAGTGTCGTCAGATCGCTTTGATCGGGTATGCTGGCGGCATTGTCGTCGCCGGCGAAGCGAACATAGCCGCCCAGGGGCAGCCAGCCGATTCGCCACTCGACTCCGCCGCGATCCTTCCATGACAGCAAGGCGCGCCCAAAACCGATGGAGAAGCGGTCTATCGCAACTCCAAAGGCGCGGGCGGTGACGAAATGCCCCAACTCGTGGATGGTGACGATGACCGTGATGACGAAAAGGAATGGCAGAAGATAGAAGATCGCGTTCTGCAGAAAGGCCATCATGGTGGGTGGTCTCCTCGCGGCCTTCAGCCCTTGCGCTTCAATCGCGACAGGACTTGGGCGGCCGTGCGGCGGCCGCTTGCATCGATCGCCAGCGCCCAGTCGAGGGCTTCCTCGTCGCTCCCTGCCGCGAGGCCTCCCGTGTCGTTCATCTCATCGAGGGTCCGAGACACCGTGCCGGCGATATCGAGAAAACCAATCTGGCGATCCAGAAAGGCAGCCACCGCCACTTCGTTGGCGGCGTTCATCGCCGCCGAAGCGCCGGCCCCGGCCCGCAGCGCCTGCCGAGCAATGGCCAGGGCCGGAAAACGCGTGTCGTCCGGCGCCTCGAAAGTCAACTGGCCGATAGCCGCCAGATCGAGCCTTTCGGCCGGCCAGGCGATTCGCGCCGGCCACGCCCAGGCGCAGGCGATCGGCGCGCGCATATCCGGCGGCCCCAGTTGAGCCAGGGTGGAGCCGTCGGCATATTCCACCAGGCTGTGAACCACCGATTGGGGATGGATGATCACCTCGATTCGGTCGGCGGGCATGGTGAACAGATAGGAGGCCTCGATCATCTCGAGGCCCTTGTTCATCATGGTGGCGCAATCGACCGAGATCTTGGCGCCCATGTCCCAGGTAGGGTGAGCTACCGCCTGCTCCAGCGTGGCCGCGGCCATCGCCGCTTCGCTCCATCCCCGGAACGGACCGCCCGAGGCGGTGAGGATAAGGCGGCGCACCTGATCGATGTTCGCCGGCTGAAACACCTGAAAGATCGCCGAATGTTCCGAAT